>CAYOVC010000067.1:0-10727 GCA_964407305.1 uncultured Bacteroidaceae bacterium
GGGAGCGGCGGTTCGGACGAGTGAAAAATCCTGTCGGCGCTGAAACGGTAAATAATTAAGGTACACATGAGGAAACTACTTCTTGCACTATTTATCACGGGATCTGTTTTAGTGGCTCAGGCCCAGGAGGAGGATTCAGTCAGAATCCACTACGACTCCCTGAAGGTGCTTAATTATGCCAATCCAAAAGAGTACGTGATCCAGGAGATCACGGTCAGCGGCGTGAAATATATCCAGGAGGAGGTGCTTGTCAGCCTCTCCGGACTGAAAGTGGGAAACACCATTACCCTGCCGGGTGATGACGCAACACGGGTGCTGAATAAATTCTGGGAGCAGGGACTGTTTGCCGATGCCAAAATTACCGCCAGTAAGATCGAGGGGAACAAGGTGTGGATCGACATCTACCTGCAGGAACGCCCGAGAATGCTGCGCGTCGAATTCGAAGGAGTCAGCAAGTCAGAATCACAGGACCTGCTCGATAAGATCAACCTTAGGAACGGTCAGCAGGTAACGGACGATATCCTCGACAATACCCAACGGATCGTGGTCGACCATTTTATCGATAAAGGATTCCTGAATACGGAAGTTGAGATTGAGCAGCGGGCCGATAGCGTGCGGATAAATATGGTCGAGCTGATCATCAAGGTGGATAAGAACGACCGCATCAAGATCGACGATATTATCTTTATCGGAAATGAGGTGTTCGCCGACAAGCGGTTAAGGCGTGTTATGAAGAACACCAAAAAGGTTAACCTCAATATCTTTAAATCTTCCAAGGTGATCGCTGAAAAGCTGAAGGAGGACAAGGTCAGCCTCGTGGAGTTCTATAATGAGAACGGATATCGCGATGCCAAGGTGTTGGGAGACAGTATGGTGTGGCTGTCGGAAGAGGAGAAGAGGGTCAACCTCTATATCCGTATATTCGAGGGCAATCAATATTTTGTGGGAGATATCGAATGGATCGGAAACACAAAGTATCCCTCTTCACTGCTCTCTAATGTACTTGGGATTCAGAAGGGTGATGTGTTCGACCAGAGTATCTTCGACGAGCGGCTCTTTATGGACCAGGATGCGGTGAACAGCATCTACCTCGACAATGGCTACCTCTTTTTCGATATGACCCCTGTTGAGGTGAACGTGGAGAACGATACGATTGATTTTGAGATCCGCATCCGTGAAGGGGAGCAGGCCACGGTTAACCGTGTGATCATCAAAGGCAATACGAAGACCAATGAACATGTAGCAAGGCGGGAGATATCGACCCGGCCGGGCGATCTCTTCAGCAAGCAGGATATCATTCGTTCTGTGAGGGAACTTGCTTCGCTCGGACATTTTGATCCGGAGCAGATCACGCCAAACCCGATACCCAATGTAGATGACGGGACGGTAGATATAGAGTATATGCTTACAGAACGTGCCAATGACCAGCTGGAGGTGTCGGGCGGTTATGGTGCAGGAATGCTCATCTTTACCGCAGGGATTCGTTTTTCCAACTTCTCAGCGGGGAGGATGTTCGAGAAAGGGGCGTGGCGACCGGTACCGTCGGGCGACGGACAGACACTCTCGCTGCGGGCGCAGACCAACGGACAGTTCTACCAGTCGTATAACTTCTCCTTCGTGGAGCCCTGGCTGGGCGGGAAGAAGAGAAACTCCTTCTCCGTATCGGCGTTCCACTCGAAGATGAATCCCGACTCCTACAGGTACCTGTACAACTTATCCAGAGATACAGAGGTTGAAGATAAATATATGAAGATCACCGGTGGATCGATTGGGCTCGGCAGGAGGCTCGACTGGCCCGACGACTTTTTTACTCTGCAGCATGCACTGAGCTTTCAGCGTTACCAGCTGAAAGATTACACGGGTTACTTCCTGGCTGAAAATGGCAACTTCAATAACTTCAGCCTGAACAACACCCTGGGCAGGAACTCCACCGACCAGCCAATCTACCCGAGAAGGGGATCCAACATTAGCCTGAGCCTGCAGCTAACACCACCTTATTCGTTGTTTGATAAAACAACCGATTACCTGAATGCACCTGATGAGATCAAATACAAGTGGGTAGAGTACCACCGATGGATGTTCAAGGGCGACTGGTACAAGGCGCTGGTTGAGAACCTGGTGATCTATGCACGGATGCACTTCGGATACCTCGGGATGTACAACACTGATATCGGTCCGTCACCCTTTGAAAGCTTTGATGTAGGGGGCGACGGTCTGACAGGTTATAACTTGTATGGACGGGAGACCGTTGCCATGCGTGGGTATGAGAACGGATCGCTGACACCCCGGGTGATCAACGGTGAGGTGGTGCCGGGTTTACAGGGAAATAAGTCGGGGAACGTATATACCAAGATGACCCTGGAGCTCAGGTATCCCGTCTCACTGAATCCCTCGGCCACGATCTTCGTGCTCGGTTTCCTCGAGGCAGGTGATGCATGGTATAGTATCAATGATTTCAGTCCATTTAGGGCAAAGCGTTCGGCCGGTGTCGGCCTCAGGGCCTTCCTGCCAATGTTTGGACTCCTTGGTGTTGACTGGGGATACGGGTTTGATGAAGCATATAAGGATGCCGGTATTAGTGGATCACAGTTCCACTTTACGATCGGACAACAGTTCTAATATGTATTGACTGTATGATATCGTTGGAGGTGATCTGTTGAAGAGATGCCGCCCGCTACAGACATGCCGCTCCTAACGGAGCTGGGTGTTCCATGTGGGCTGTTCGTTACAGACATTACGCTCCTAACGAAGCGGAAAAAGCCCCGTTAAGGGCGCAATGTATAGCCCCAGCGGGGCGGCATGTCTGTAGAAGCGGCATGTCTGTAGCCCGGTGGGCCCACATGGAACCCCAGCCCCGGCGGGGCGGCATGTCTGTAGAACGTTTGGTACAATGTTTGTAATTACATCATGAGAAATTTTTTTTGAAAAACAAAATATTAAACACCATGAAAAAAACAGTCTTTCTGGCAATTCTTACCGTCGTTTTTATGGCATCAACATATGCCCAGAAATTTGCATTCGTTGATTCAGAATATATCCTCAGGAACATACCTTCCTACATTGCTGCCCAGGAGGAGCTCGATAATCTTTCGGAAAACTGGGAGTCGGTGATAAAAAAAGAGTACGAAGTTATCGAGGAGATGTACAAATCATACAAGGCTGAACGCGTGTTGTTATCAGATGAGATGCGTCAGAAGCGGGAAGATGATATTATAAAAAAGGAGAATGAGGTTAAAGAGCTTCAGCAGAAGTATTTCGGACCGGAGGGGGACCTCTTTCAGAAAAGGGAAGAGCTGGTGAAACCCATCCAGGACGCTGTCTACAAGGCTGTCAGAGAGCTCACGGCAGAGGGAGGATATGCCATCATATTCGATACCGCCAGCGGAGCTGCCATTCTTTACTCCAACCCGCGTTATGATATGAGTGATGAAATTTTAGAGAAGATGGGTTACAAGTAAAATTAAAAGCCTATTTTTACGCACATTTTTTAAAACAAAATAGAATGAGATCAGTAAGAAAAGTAATTATGGCACTAGGTGTGGTGCTTATCGCTTCAGGAGCAATGGCCCAGTCGCCTAAATTCGGACATGTAAACGCATCATTTGTTCTCTCGAAGATGCCGGAATATGAGGCTGCCATGAAGAAGCTTGCAAAAGTTGACAGCACCTACAACCTTGAACTTGAAAAGTTGGCAGTAGAGATCAACAAAAAAGTGGAAGAGTACAACCAGGATGCTGAGGCACCGCAGTTGCTCAAGGATGTGAAGGCCCAGGAGATACAGGAATTGCAGGTCCGCGCCCAGCAGTTCCAGCAGAGCATTGAACAGGATATCCAGCAGCAGCAGATGCAGTTGATGCGACCGATCAGCAACAAGGTGATCACCACTATTAATGAACTTGCTGAGGAAAACAAACTGGTATATGTATTCGATGTATCCTCCGGCAACCCGATCTATGTTTCGGATGAGAGAAGCATGGACCTGGTTCCGAAGTTGATGGAACGTTTTGGTATTGCCTACGATCCTAACGAACTTACACAACCGAGAATTACGCAGTAATACAGGATTTAGTCTTTAAGAATTTCGATTTTGCTGATATGCATATCCTTGCATAATTATTGGGATATATGTGGTTACTGTCGATTATCATGATACGATGCGGGTAGTTACAATAGAAGACGTTAGAGATGTTTATGTAAAGATTTACCAGCGAGGATTTCAATTTATTATCAGTAAGTTGACATTGTCTGATCATAAAAGGACAAAAAGTAGTTTCAATACAATTCATATAGGTAGTTCTAATTGGTGGATCATACCCCTGGTAAAACAACGTTGGAATTTTTTAATCACCGGCAATAGCAATATTGCTTATGAAGATTACATCTCGAAAAAGTACAACAATGGGCAAGTTGCAAAAATGATCTCTATTGGTTCCGGGATTTGCAGTCACGAATTGAAACTTGCAAAATTAAATCCTAACTGGGATATTACATGTTTGGATTTTTCAGAAAAGTTGTTAAAATCAGCAGAAGAGCAAGCGAAAAAAGACGGATTAACAAACATACATTTTTTACTGAAAAATATTTACAACCATGAATTACCAGTTCATCACTTTGATGTAGTTCTTTTTCACTCGTCATTACATCATTTTAAAAATCTCACTGGTTTTATTGGAAAAGTGCACAAATCCATGGCAACGCACGGGAAATTGATTATTAATGAATATGTCGGACCCAATAGACTACAATATAACAAAGCACAAATTAAAGCGATCAACGGGTGTCTGGGTTTGATTGATAAACCCTACAAGCAGATTTATAAAACGAATCTGTATAAAGAGAGATACTACGGTTCCGGGGTTTTGAGGATGATAATATCAGATCCTTCAGAATGCATTGAATCGGAAGACATACTTCCAACAATTTACACCTGCTTTAATATTTTGGAAGAAAAGGGATACGGAGGTAACCTTTTAATGCCTGCACTAAAAGATATATCGCATCATTTTGTACATTTAGATAAGAGAAATAAAAAATGTCTCGAAGATATTTTCGATGATGAGGATGAATATCTGAAGCAGAACAAAAGTGATTTTATTTTTGGAATTTACGAAAAGAGAGAATAAACATAAGCAACAATTTTTTATCAGGCAGAAAAGCCCTGAACCCGCTGCCTGAAAAAGACAGATTGAAGAATGAATAATAAGTTATGTCATGGCAAGCTACCTCTGTCAGTTAACCAGTGAATGATAAACAGATGAATGATCATCCGATAGGACTCTTTGATTCAGGTGTCGGCGGACTCACCGTTGCACATGCGATTAGCTCCATCCTCCCCGTCGAACAGCTTCTTTATTATGGCGATACGGCCCACCTGCCCTATGGCGACAAATCCAGGGAGACCATCATCAGGTACTCCACCGGCATAGCCGATTTCCTGCTGGAGAAGGGGTGTAAAGTCATCCTGATCGCGTGCAACTCAGCCTCTGCCAATGCTTACAAGGAGGTAAAAAAGCATGTAGGTAAGAGGGCCGCAGTGCTGAATGTCGTTGATCCGGTGATTGACCATGTGGCGTCTGCTCCCGGTGTAAAAGAGGTTGGAGTCATTGGCACACGCGCCACGATAGATTCAGACAGCTACAGCGATGGAATTCTGAAGATGAATCCGGATCTGAAAGTAAGTTCCCTGGCCACACCGCTGCTGGTTCCCATGATCGAGGAGGGGTTTGTCTTCGACGATATCTCCAATGCCGTGATCCGCTCTTACCTGTCACGACGCGAGATCAGCGATATCGACACACTGATCCTCGGCTGCACCCATTACCCCATTATCCGTAACCAGATCAGCCGTTTTTACAATTTCGAGGTGAACGTGCTCGACAGTGCACGCATCGCTGCCGAGTACCTGCGGAAATACCTGGAGGAGCACAACCTGCTTGCCACTTCGCGATCCGCCGATAATACCTACTATGTTTCGGACCATACGCCCTCCTTTGAGACGATTGCCAACATGTTTTTCAACGAAAAGATCAAACTAATCAAGGAATCCATCTGGTAATCGCCATTCCGGTGCACGCTCTTCATTTTGAGCAAAGTTGTCCGCTGGCAGTCATTGCTGTTGGCAGTAGCGCTTTTTCTGTTGATCGCGGGGAATTACCGGAGGAGCGGGAGTTTGTTTTAGCGGACGTGGACTCCGGGACGGCGGGAGATGATCCAGAGTCCGATAAAGGTGTAGAGCCCGTTCATAATCAGGAACTCAAATCCCATTTCGTAGTTTTTGAAGATCCATTCGAGGATCAGCCTGTCGATGTAGGCCGCCACTGGCGCCAGCAGGGCCACCACCGGTACCCATCGGTCGAGCAAATCGAGCTTTGTGAAGAGTCCGAAGGCATAAAGTCCCAGCAGCGGACCGTAGGTGAAGCCGGCGACCGTGAATATGGCCGCTATCACACTGTCGTTGTTGATCGCTTCGAAAATAAAGATCACCACTGCAAGCAGCACCGAGATGGCGACGTGCACGATCTTTCTTGATCGCATGATCTCGCTTTCGCTTTTTCCCCTGTTGTTGAGGATGTCGACGGTAAATGAAGTGGTAAGCGCAGTGAGCGCTGAGTCGGCACTCGAGTAGGCCGCTGCGATCAGTCCTATGATGAAGGTCACACCCACCACCTGGGGAAGCATGCCGCCCGTGGCAAGCATGGGGAACAGGTCGTCCGATTTCTCCGGAAGCGGGATGCCGGAGTTGACGGCAAATGCGGCCAGGAGAACGCCCAGCGACAGGAACAGCAGGTTGACAGGAACCAGTGATATGCTCATCCACCAGACATTTTTCTGTGCATCCCTGATGTTTCTGCAGCTTAGGTTCTTCTGCATCATATCCTGGTCCAGACCGGTCATGGTAATGGTAATGAACATCCCGGCAAAAAAATGCTGCACGAAATGGTTGCCCGCTTTCCAGCTGCTGAATTCAAAGATCTTTCCGTAATCGCTTTGTGCCACGGTGCTAACCATTCCCTTGAAATCGAGTCCCATGGCACCCGACAAATATACCATGGTGATTATCACCGCCGCCAGCATGCTGAAGGTTTGCAGCGTGTCGGTCCATATGATGGTTTTTATCCCTCCCTTCCGGGTGTAGAGCCATATCAGCAGGATGGTGACGATCACTGTGAAGTGAAAAGGAACGTTCCAGTGGTCGAACACCGAAATCTGCAGTACCCTCGCCACCAGGTAGAGCCTGAAGGATGCGCCGATCACCCTTGAGAGCAGGAAAAACGATGCCCCGGTCTTGTAACTGATTCGTCCGAACCTCTCCTCCAGGTAGGTGTAGATGCTGGTGAGCTCCAGCCTGTAATAGAGCGGCAGCAGCAGGTGGGCGATTACCGCATACCCTGCCAGGTAGCCCAGTACCATCTGCATGTAGGTCATCTGGGATGTCAGCACCCAACCCGGAACGGATATAAAGGTGACACCTGAAAGCGAGGCGCCGATCATACCGAATGCGACGATATACCAGGGTGAACGCCTGTTGCCGAGGAAAAACGCTGCATTATCGGCGCGGCGACCGGTGACCAGGGAGATCACCAAAAGGAGCGTGAAATAGATGACTATGATAAGTATAATCAGCTGCGGACTCATCGGGTCTTTCTTGGTGGCGGGAACAAAATTGGTTAAATTCGGTTAAATCACAAAAATATTGCTGCAATTGCAGAAGATGGTTGTAAATTTGCCGGAACATTGTACCTGTCGAAACATTGAATCTGTCGGGATAAGGATTTGTCGGGATAGGAATTTTTAGGAACATTGTACCCGTTGGAACATTGAATGTATATGAACAGGTATTTTTAGAAACATTGAAAGTGGAGATGCATCAGAATTATTCATCAAAATTACTGGAGGAGGCGGTTGAGGAGTTTGCTTCACTGCCGGGGATCGGCAAGAAGACGGCGCTGAGGCTCGTTCTTTACCTGCTGAAGCAGGACGACCGGACCGTGGAGCGGTTTGGGAACACGATCCTGCGAATGAAAAAAGAGATCATGCACTGCAGGATCTGTCACAACATATCAGATACAGAGGTTTGTCAGATCTGTGGTGATGCCTACAGGGACCATGAGACGGTATGCGTGGTTGAGAATATCCGGGATGTAATGTCGATCGAGAACACGCAGCAATATACCGGTATCTACCATGTGCTGGGGGGAATCATTTCGCCTATCGACGGTATCGGTCCGGCCGACCTGAAGATCGACACGCTGGTTGAAAAGGCGGCCAGCAAAAGCATCAAAGAGGTGATCCTCGCCCTGAGCACAACGATGGAAGGAGACACCACCAACTTCTATATTTTTAAGAAACTCAGAGACACACCGGCTGTCATATCAACCCTTGCCAGGGGTGTCTCAATTGGCGACGATCTGGAGTATACCGATGAGATCACCCTCGGTCGCTCCATTATTAACCGTGTAAAATTTGAGGATACCTTTAGTCTGTAGGGGAACAGCTCCGTCCTAATCCTTTTCCGCATCCACCGCAAAGATTTCGCTGATCAGGTCAGCATATTTCTCAGCAATCACCCTTCGTTTTAGTTTCAGGGTGGGCGACACCTCACCCGTCTGTGGTGTCCATGCATCGGGTACCAGCTTGAACCGTTTGATCCGCTCGACCTGACCGAGTTGTTCGTTAAACCTGTTTACCTCCTTTTGAATGACATCCAATACCCGCTTGTCGGCAATGACTTCACTGTTGTCAGTGAATTTGAATCCCTGCTCTTCGGCCCATTTATTGATGTAGGCAAAGTTGGGAGAGATGATGGCACTGGCAAATTTCTGGTTTTCGCCGATCACCATGAGCATCTCGATGAAGAATGATTCCTTGAATTTATTCTCAATGGCCTGCGGTGCAATATACTTGCCACTGGAGAGTTTAAAAATTTCCTTCTTGCGATCGGTGATTTTCAGCCATTTTCCGTCGACAAGTTCTCCGATATCTCCTGTATGAAAGTAGGCGTCGCCATTGATCACCTCTTTGGTCATTTCGGGTTCCTTATAATAGCCCAGCATCACATTCGGTCCTTTAACAAGGATCTCGCCATCTTCGGCTATCTTAACGTGAACATCCCGGATCACCATCCCGGCACTACCAATTTTGAACTCCTTGGTGGTCTGGTTGGCCACGGAGATCACAGGTGATGTCTCAGTAAGACCGTACCCTTCGTATACCTCAATACCGGCTGCCCAGAAGATCTTAACGAGGCGGGGTTGAATGGCCGCGCCACCTGTGATGATGGTTGTGCATCCTCCCAAACTGTTTCTCCACTTGGAGAAGATCAGCTTGTTGGCGATCTTCAACTTCATATTGAAGATGGCACCGTTCCCCTGTTCCGGATCGTAGGCGTTCCCCAGTTTTACTGCCCAGAAAAAGAGATGCTTCTTGATACCTGTCAGTTCGCGCCCCTTGGCAATGATCTTGTCGTACACGCTCTCCAGCAAGCGGGGTACGGCACTGAATATATGTGGATGAATCTCTTGTGCGTCGCGCGCTATGGTACCGATATTCTCAGCATAGTAAATGCTGATTCCCTTGTACTGGAACAGGTAGTTAACCATGCGTTCATATACATGACTGATAGGCAGAAAGGAGAGTCCCTTTTCGTTCTGACCGTATGATACATGATAACTGCAGCTTATCGCATTGGATACAAGGTTTTGGTGAGACAGCATAACCCCTTTGGGCATACCTGTTGTACCTGATGTATAGAGAATCGTTGCCATATCAGAAGGCTCGATGGAGGTTTTGACCTTCTCCAGATCCTCCCTGTATTTTGCTTCGTTCTTCTCGCCCAGGACAGTGATCTCTTTCCAGTTGGTCGCATTTTTCACTTCGTTGAAAGTGAAAATTTTCTCTGCGTTTTTTACCTTTGCTGCGATCGGCTCCAGCCTTGAGAACAGTGTCTTGTCGGAAACCACTACAAGCCTTGGTGCAGCATGGTTGAGGATGTACTCATACTCCTTGTCACCAATGGTAGGGTAGACAGGAACATGCACCATCCCGGCCAACGCCATTCCCATGTCCATGAAGTTCCATTCGGGCCTGTTGTTACTGATGGTGACAATCCTGTCACCTTTTTTCAACCCCATGGCCATCAGTCCGTAAGCGACTGAATAGGCTGTGCTAACATACTCCCTGGAACTGTACTTTTTCCACTCTCCATCGATCCTGGCGGCAAGCATATCCTCTTTTTGTCCGTATTTTTGACCAATCTGGTCGAGAATGTCAAATGTTCTTGTGATATCCATCATGTTTTTTTTATTTAACGCCTAAAATAGGATTTCTTTGTTAATTTTTCGAATGTTAATGAAATGTTAATTTAAATGTGGGCTTAATAAACAATTTAAATAACATATAATCAGTAATATACAATTTTTAAAATTTATAAAATAATTCGAACGATGGTGATGAGAAATCGACCGGTTTGGGTTTTTATCGTTCCTGGTATCGCATGCAGATCATTAGAATGTTGTTTTCGGTGACATGTAGATGGCCATCATAAAATCCTGGAAAATCCGGACCTGGCTGGTTTTGGATAAGGAGACCATATCAGGAATTACCGGAGCATGAAAGATCCTTTATATAATAGATCTTTTGTTAGAACGATCTTTTGTTAGAACGATCTTTTGTTAGAACGATCCTTTGCAAGAACGATCCTTTGCAAGAACGATCCTTTGCAAGAACGA
>CAYOVC010000068.1:0-5392 GCA_964407305.1 uncultured Bacteroidaceae bacterium
GAATAAAGAGTGAGGCGCTTCCACCGTGCTCTTAAGCTCGGGGTGGAACTGCACTGTGTGAAGGTCCAGGAGACAGAAAACAATGTAGTGGAATATTACGGCGAATAAAGGAATAGGTTGAATCCGGAATCTTCCGTATGCGGGCCACATCAAATGAAGCAGGGAAAAAAGCGAGTTAAAATGGCCTGTACACGCATATTTTTAGATAAAAATATTTTTGGAAATTAACAATAAAAGGAGACATGAAGATCGTTAATAACGGATCAGGCGAAAACACGTTCGAAGGGTATAACCGGATCGACGATTACGACAGCAAAACAACAGAGCAACTTCAGGTTCATTATGCAGAGATCCTGAGACTGATCGGGGAAGATACAACCAGGCAGGGTCTGGAGAAAACCCCGGAAAGGGTGGCCAAATCGATGCAGTTCCTTACACACGGCTATGGAACCGATCCGGCGAAACTCCTCGAATCGGCCAAATTCAGCGAGCAATACCAACAGATGGTGCTGGTAAAAGACATCGATATCTTCTCCATGTGCGAGCACCACATGATTCCGTTTTTTGGAAAGGCGCACATCGCTTACATCCCCAACGGTTATATCACCGGACTCAGCAAGATTGCGCGGGTCGCAGACGCCTTCGCCCGCCGGCTGCAGGTACAGGAGCGGCTCACGGTACAGATCAGGGATTGCATCCAGGAGACCCTCAATCCGCTTGGTGTTGCTGTAGTGATCGAGGCGAAGCACCTCTGCATGGTGATGCGTGGCATACAAAAGCAGAACTCGGTGACGACTACATCGGCGTTTACCGGCGAGTTTTTAAATAACCTCAATACCCGCGAAGAGTTTATTCACCTGATCGGTAAGACTCTTCACTAATTCCATTGCATCGCTGAAATAGCGTTCTTTAAAGTTCGCAGGCGCACTGTGATTATTGGTAGTCTTTGCACTTATAGAGAACCTCACCTGGCCAATACGCTCATTTTCATTTATGTACTTTATCTCCATATGCGTGAAGCATCTCGCCTCTCAGAAGAGGGTTTAATCTTTCAATCAATTTCTCTTCTTCAATGAAGAATCAATCAAAATTTATCTTATATAGCAGAGAATATATAGAATACTGCTTATTTTTGTTGAACTTTTAAAGATTGGTATTATGCATGCAACCGTTTTTCCGGGTCAGGGAGCTCAATTCTCAGGAATGGGTAAAGACCTCTATGAATCCAACACATCAGCCAGGGAGCTGTTTGAAAGGGCCAACGATATCCTCGGATTTCGAATTACCGATATCATGTTCGGGGGATCCGACGAGGAGCTCAGGCAGACGAAGGTGACGCAACCGGCCATCTACCTCCATTCGGTGATCCTGGCCTCCACCATCGACAATTTTCATCCCGACATGGTTGCCGGACACTCCCTCGGGGAATTCTCGGCACTGGCCGCCAATGGCACGCTCACCTTTGAAGATGGCCTTCAGCTTGTATTTAAAAGGGCGATGGCGATGCAGAAGGCGTGCGAGGCCGAGCCGTCGACCATGGCAGCGATACTCGGACTTGAGAACGAGGTGGTTGAGGAGGTGTGCAGCGGTATTGGCGAAGTGGTGGTTCCGGCCAACTACAATTCGCCCGGACAGATCGTTATTTCAGGGTCCGTTGCCGGGATCGACAGGGCGGTGGCTGCGCTCACAGAGCGGGGGGCCAAAAGGGCGATCAGGCTTCCGGTGGGGGGTGCTTTTCACTCGCCGCTGATGGAACCGGCCAAGGAGGAGCTCCGAGAGGCGATCGAGACCACTACATTCAGCAAGCCGGTCTGCCCGGTATACCAGAATGTAAACGCTGCTCCGTCATCGGACCCGGCAGAGATCAGGAACAACCTGGTGCTTCAGCTCGTATCGCCGGTGCGGTGGACACAAACAGTACAACGGATGATCGCCGATGGGGCGGAAAGGTTCACTGAGGTTGGGCCGGGAACTGTGCTGCAGGGACTGATCAAAAAGACGGACCGCTCTGTAACAACGGAGGGGGCCTAGCAGCCGGGGCTCGCAACCAGTTACTTGTTGTTTGAACGATATTTATATTGTTAAATATCATATATTTAAATAAAGAATGAAAGTATTAAAGTTCGGAGGAACATCAGTAGGATCACCGGGTTCTATCAAGGTGGTGCAGCAAATTGTTGAATCACAGCAGGAGCCATGTGCTGTGGTGGTCTCCGCATTTGGCGGTATCACCGACAGGATCATTGCCACCGCCTCCAGGGCGATGGAGCATGACCCAACCTACAAGGATGATCTTATTGAGATTGGCAGCAGGCATTTTGATGCGATCAATGAACTGCTCGACGGCGATGTGCGGGAGCACACCCTGAAGGAGGCCGATGCACTGCTCAATGAGTTCCAGGATATCCTGCATGGAGTGTACCTGCTGGAGGATCTGAGCGAGAAGGTGATGGGGTTCCTGCTGAGCTTCGGCGAACGGCTCTCGGCAATGATCATCAGCCGGCTCATCAGTGGTGCTGACTTTATCGACGCCCGTAAAATGATCCGCACCGACAGTAGCTACCTGAATGCCACGGTCGACTATGCATTGTCAGCGAAGTTGATCAGGGAATCCCTGGAGAATCTTTCCGCTGTTGCCCTGGTCCCCGGTTTTATCGCATCGAACGCAACAGGTAAGACTACGACACTTGGCAGGGGCGGATCGGATTATACTGCAGCACTCATTGCGGCGGCAATGGATGCCTCCATGCTGGAGATATGGACCGATGTGGATGGTTTCATGACGGCCGATCCGAAGATTGTGAAGAAGGCCTATCCCATCCCCTGTCTAAGCTATGAGGAGGCGATGGAACTGTCGCACTTCGGCGCCAAGGTACTTTATACCCCAACCCTCACACCTGCGTTCCGCGAAAGCATTCCCATAAAAATACTCAACACATTCAATACCGGTGCCCCGGGAACGCTGATCTCTCATCACGAATCCTGTAGTTCGAAGCACCTGATTAAAGGGATCTCATCAATCAACGCGGTCGACCTGGTCACTGTAAAGGGCGCAGGCATGGTAGGAAAAACAGGGACCTCGGCCAGGGTCTTCACATCACTCGCACGAAGCGGGGTGAACGTGATCCTGATCACCCAGGCCTCTTCGGAGATGACCATCTCCTTTGCGGTGGATCCGTTGACCAGCGATGCCGCGGTGGCCGGACTAAAAGAGGAGTTCTCCACAGAGATTGAGCTGAGGCGGGAGATGGAGATCGAGGTGATCAGGGATCTCTCCATCATTGCGATTGTGGGAGAAGAGATGCGGCACACACCGGGGATATCATCGATCCTCTACCATTCGATGGGACGCAATGGTATCAGTGTAATCGCAACGGCACAGGGCTCAAGCGAGCTGAACATATCCGTGGTAATCAGGCGAGAGAGTTTGAAAAAGGCGCTGAATGCCATCAATGAAGGGTTTTTCCTTTCCGACCTCAAGGAGATCCATCTCTACCTCGCCGGTACCGGAAATGTGGGAAGCAAGCTGCTGAACCAGGTCAGACAGCAGTTCAAACCGCTGATGGAGACACAACGGCTGAAGGTCAACCTGGTGGGGATCTCCAACTCCCGGAAGATGCTGATCGATCCCGACGGCATCGATATCGACGACCCGATGAAAGCACTGGAGCAGGGCGAGCCGGCCGATCTCGACAAGTTTATTGAGACCATCGGCAGTAAGAACCTGCGAAACTCCGTTTTTGTCGACTGCACCGCCAGTGAAACGCTCTCGAACCGGTACAATGAGCTGTTCGAAAAATATGTGTCAGTGATCACTGCCAACAAAATTGCATGCTCCTCTGACTACAGCCTTTACCATAGCCTGAAGGAGTCGGCGATGGTCCATGGTGTGAAGTTCAGTTTCGAGACCAACGTAGGTGCCGGTCTTCCGGTGATCAGCACGATCGAGGACCTCATCAGCAGCGGCGACAAGATCCTGGAGATCGAGGCGGTGGTATCCGGCACGCTGAACTACATCTTCAATATCCTCAGCGAGGAGGTCACCCTGAGCAAAGCGATCAGGATGGCGATGGAAAGTGGTTTCTCAGAGCCCGACCCGCGGCTCGACCTCAGCGGTATGGATGTAAAGCGAAAACTGCTGATTTTGGCCCGTGAATCGGGGTATGCCCTCGAAGCTGACGATATTAAGATCGAAACCTTCCTTCCCGATGATCTGTTTGAAGGGGATGTTGACTCCTTCCTGGAGAATGTGGAGAAGCTGAACGGCGAATGGGAGGAGAAGAGAAAACAGCTCGTGGCCTCCGGAAGGCGCTGGCGCTATGTCGCTGCACTGAAGGATGGCAAGGGGATGATCGGACTGCGGGAGATGAAGGAGCGGCACCCTGCCTACCAGCTGGAGGCAAGCAACAATATTATATTGCTCACCACATCCCGTTACAAGGAACTTCCACTGTTGATACAGGGGTACGGGGCAGGTGCGGATGTAACGGCCGCCGGACTATTCGCTGATGTGATCAGGGCAGGAAAAAGATAGATATCCCAGCCCCGCATGGACAGCATGTCTGCAGAAGGAAGGTACATCCGAAGCAGAAAAAGCTCCGGAGGAGCGACATGTATAGCCCCGGCGGGGCGCAATGTCTGTAGAAGGAATGTACATCCGAAGCAGAAAAAGCTCCGGAGGAGCGACATGACTAGCCCCGGCGGGGCGCAATGTCTGTAAAAGGTGAATAAAAACAGAAAATTAAATTTATGATCAAAGCGGTTATATTCGATATGGACGGGTTGCTGATCAACACCGAGCCTTACTGGCAGGTAACTGAGCGGGAGGTGTTCGGTGATCTTGGTATCGATATTACTGAACAGATGCAGGTGGCCACATACGGACTGCGGTCGGATGAGGTAATCAGGTACTGGTATGGGCAATATCCATGGAAGGGGGAACGTCTTGAGGATGTGGAGGAGCGGTACAACAACAGGATGCTCGATTATTTCCGTTCGGAGGCGGAGCTGATGAAGGGGGCCCGGTCGGCGCTCGATTTTATCAGCAGCAAGGGATGGCCGGTGGCACTGGCCTCCTCATCGAACATGCAGCTTATCAATGCCTTTCTCGATAAATTCGGGTTTCACCACTATTTCAGCGAGGTCTACTCGGCCGAGTTTGAACAGTACGGTAAACCCCATCCGGCGGTCTACCTCGAAACAGCCCGTCGGCTGCATGTGGATCCTGTCAACTGCCTGGCCCTGGAAGATTCGTTCCACGGTCTGATCGCTGCCAAGGCGGCACGGATGATGACCATCGCCGTTCCGGAGCATGCCGACGACAAACGCTTTGGCGCGGCCGATGTGGTGCTGGGATCGCTGTTGGAACTGAACGACGATGTTTTGCAGAAAA
>CAYOVC010000068.1:5492-10719 GCA_964407305.1 uncultured Bacteroidaceae bacterium
AAATTGATAATATTTTACATATAAAAACAGTTCAGTGAAAAAAGAGGTTACAGTTTTTTGTCCGGCAACGGTTTCCAACGTGGGACCGGGATTTGATCTGTTGGGATTTGCCCTGGAGCAGCCGGGCGATGAGCTGATTGTAAGAAGGAACGACAAAGGGAAACTGCGGTTGTTCGATGAGTCGGGCACCGGTCTGCCGGTCGACCCGTCGAAGAACGTAGCTGCCATCGCAGCCTCTGCCCTGTTGGAGGACCTTCAAGTCACAGACGGATTTGACCTTGTCTTTATGAAAAAGATCAATCCCGGCAGCGGACTCGGCTCTTCTGCCGCCAGCAGCGTAGCCGCGGTGGTGGGCATCAACGAGTTGCTGGGTGCGCCATTGACGGCCCCCGAGCTGCTGCCCTGCGCCATGGAGGGTGAACAGGCAGCCAGCGGATCCTACCATGCCGACAATATTGCCCCTGCACTGCTGGGTGGTTTTACGCTGATCAGGGGGTATGATCCGCTGGATATTAAGCACATCCCCTACCCTAATGATCTCTGGTGCGGGATCGTTCATCCGGACCTGCAGTTCAAGACCAGCGACGGAAGAAAGCTGATCCCTTCAGAAGTGTCACTGGGGACCGCGCTGGCACAAGCAGGTAACCTGGCGGGGCTGATCGCGGGACTCACCACAAGCGATCATGGACTGATCGGTCGTTCGGTGGTCGACCTGTTTGCTGAACCATACCGCACAGGAAAGTTGCCAGGGTTTGAACAGCTGCGGAAAAAAACGATCGATACCGGTGCCCTGGGCAGCGGCCTCTCAGGTTCCGGTCCCGCGATATTCTCTTTATGCAGAAGCGAAGAGATTGCAACAGCAGTAGCGGAGGTGATGCGGGATCATTTTGAGGAGCATGGAATCGACAGCAGCATCTACGTTTCACGGGTGAGCGAAGCCGGGTGCCGGGTAAGGTAGAACGGCGAATTGACTTACATGCCGCTCCTCTGGAGCTAGATTGAATTAGATTAACAAGTATGAAGTATTATTCAACAAAAAACAGGAAACTCCGGGTGCCATTGGAACAGGCGGTAAAGCAGGGTATGGCGCCCGACAGGGGGCTGTATATGCCGGAGCGGATTCCTGTGCTGACCCGCAGTGAGCTTGAAGCGGTAAAGCAGAGCGGATCGCTGGCCGAAACGGGACTGATCCTGGCCAAAAAGCTGTTTGGTGACGAACTGCCCGCGGAGGAACTGGATGCAATCGTTTTGGAAGCATTGAACTTCGATACCCCGGTGGTGCAGGTGACCGACAATATTTTTGCCCTCGAGCTGTTCCACGGTCCGACCCTCGCCTTCAAGGATGTGGGGGCGCGTTTTATGGCACGGCTTCTCGAATACTATAACCGCAACAACGACAGGGAGGTACATGTGCTGGTGGCCACATCGGGCGATACCGGCAGTGCAGTGGCGAACGGATTTTTCAACGTGCCGGGCATCTCGGTGCATGTGCTCTACCCCTCCGGACAGGTGAGCAAGCTGCAGGAGAAGCAGTTCACCACACTGGGGGGCAACATCACCGCATTGGAGGTTGACGGCTCCTTCGACGATTGTCAGGCGCTCGTAAAACAGGCTTTTGCCGACGATGCACTGCGTGAACGCCTGGTACTCACCTCCGCCAACTCGATCAACCTGGCGAGGTTTCTGCCGCAGTCGTTCTATTACTTCCGCGGCTGGGCACAGGTGAACGCCGGCGAGCTGGTGGTTGCCGTGCCGAGCGGGAATTTCGGAAACCTCACTGCCGGACTGGTGGCCAGGGAGATGGGACTGCCGGTGAACACTTTTCTCGCCGCATCCAATGCGAATGATGTGGTGCCCGAATACCTGGATACGGCGGAATACCGGCCCAGACCGTCGGTACGCACGATCGCCAACGCCATGGATGTGGGGACCCCGAGCAATTTCGAGCGGATCCTCGACCTGTTCGACCAGCGTTATGAGCGGATCGTACAACACCTGAAAGGGTACCGCTACAGCGATGAGCAGATCAAGAGGATCATCGGCGAAGTATACCAGGAACACGGATATACGCTGGATCCTCACGGTGCCACAGGGTTTGAAGCGGCACGGGAATATCTGTTGGGGTTCAGCGGCGGACTCCCTGCTAACGATCCGGCAAGCACTGCTTCCGGTTCATTTTCCAGCTCATCTCCAGGTTCAGCATCAGGTTTGGCTTCACCAGAGAATGGGCCGACAACGCATCGCTCCACCAAGGTTCTCTTTTTGGAAACTGCCCATCCGGCCAAATTTCCCGACGTGGTGCATGAAGCAACCGGTGCTGAGGTGGAGATGCCAAAGCGGCTGCAGGCATTTGCAAAAGGAGAAAAAGTTAGTTTAAAAATATCCTCTGATTATGAGGAGTTCCGGACCCATCTGTCAACACTTCGATAACGAATAACTCATTAATCTCTGAATTGCTTATCATAATTTGACATCATATATCAAATTTTGATATTAACCCTTATCGAAACAGCTCGTACGAGATATTTCAACAGACCAGTCCGCCACAGACCGGATCAATCCGGCCGGGGCTCAGAAAGATTAGCCTGAAACCGGATAATCGATTTAAGACCAGATCAATCTGAGCAGATCAGATCAGTCCCTGGTCGACCATCGAGTTGGCAACCTTCAGGAAGCCGGCAATATTGGCGCCCCTGACATAGTCGACATACCCATCGCCGTTGGTACCATGCCGTACACAGTTCTCATGGATATTGGTCATGATATGGTGCAGCCGGTCGTCCACCTCTGTCCTGCTCCAGTTGATCTTCATGGAGTTTTGTGCCATCTCCAGTCCGGATGTTGCTACGCCCCCCGCATTGGCAGCTTTTCCGGGAGCATAGAGGATCCCGTTGCTCTGCAGCGTTTCAATTGCTTCGGGTGTACACGGCATATTTGCACCCTCGCAGACACACATACAGCCGTTTTTCACGAGCGATTCCGCATCCGGTTTCTCGAGTTCATTCTGCGTGGCACATGGCAGTGCGATGTCGACCTTCACCTCCCACGGACGCTTTCCCTGGATAAACTCACCGCTCTGAAACTCCAGGGCATAGGGGGCTACAATATCTTCATTGGTTGCCCGCAGCTCTCGCATATACTCAATTTTCTCACCGGAGATCCCTTCAGGATCATATACATAGCCGTCGGGACCGGAAATTGTGACAACCTTCCCTCCAAGCTCGGTCACCTTCAGGGCCGCTCCCCATGCAACGTTTCCGAACCCTGATATAGCGACAGTTTTTCCGATAAAGGTTTCCTCCTTTACGGCCAACATCTCCTTGGCAAAGTATACGCAGCCGAATCCTGTGGCCTCCGGACGGATCAGCGATCCTCCCCAGTTCAACCCTTTCCCGGTGAGCACCCCGGTGTTCTCCCGCGCCAGCTTCCTGTAGATGCCATACATATATCCGATCTCCCGGCCGCCGACACCGATATCACCCGCCGGCACGTCAGTATTTGGACCGATCAGGTCCCATAGTTCGAGCATGAACGCCTGGCAGAACCGCATGATCTCAGCATTCGATTTTCCCTTGGGATCGAAGTCTGAACCGCCCTTGGCACCGCCCATCGGCAGGGAAGTAAGGCTGTTCTTAAAGATCTGTTCAAAACCGAGGAACTTCAGGATGCTCAGGTTCACACTCGGGTGAAAGCGGATCCCTCCTTTGTAAGGACCTATCACATTGTTAAACTGGATCCTGAATCCGCGGTTCACGTGGATTGTACCCTGGTCGTCGGCCCACGGCACCTTGAAGGTCAGGACCCTGTCGGGCTCGATCAGCCGTTCAATCACTTTTGCAGATTCAAAATGAGGGTTTTCGTTGTAGACCTCCTCGATCGATTCGAGAACCTCATGAACCGCCTGGTGAAATTCCACCTCCCCGGGATTTTTCTTCACCAGGTCATTCATAATCAGATCAACATTCATTTATATTGGTTTTAGTTAATAATTGAAAAAACTAGCTGATATACCTCTTCAAACTGCCGGTGAGTTATTCCTCCTCCTTCGTCGGACTCATAAACTCCAATTCGTTCCGGTTGTTGCCTCATATAAAAAGTCACCCCAACGGTACGTTGCAGGGCAGATTGAAATGATGATGTAAAGTTGATTCTTTAGAACAATATTACCAAGAGGTTTTGATATGATAAATAACATGGTATGCAGAAACAAAGCTTATCAGATCCTATTTCGCTGCTTTGTAAAGTTTATCCACTGTCTCCCAGTTCACCAGGTTCCAGAAGTTACCGATGTACTCTGTACGCCTGTTTTGGTAGAAGAGATAGTATGCATGTTCCCATACATCGAGGTTCAGAATCGGTGCACCCTTCACATCAACCACATCCATCAGCGGGTTGTCCTGGTTCGCCGTGGAGGTGACCTGCAGGTTGCCGCTCTCATCGACAATCAGCCATGCCCATCCCGATCCGAACTGGGATGCTGCTGCCTTCGAAAAAAGCTCCTTAAAGGCATCGAAAGATCCGAAATCTTTTTCAATCGCCTTCAGCAGTTCGCCTGAGGGCTCGCCACCGCCATCGGGTGAAAGAAAATTCCAGAAGAGCGAGTGGTTGTAATACCCGCCTCCGTTGTTCCTGATTCCGGCGCCATACTGTGACACATTCGCGAAAATCTTGTTGAGGTCCCTCTCGGTAATTCCCTCTTCAGCCAGTGCGGCGTTAAATTTGCTCGTATACCCGGCATGGTGTTTTCCGTAATGCAGCTCCATCGTCTGCTGGTCGATATAGGGCTCCAGCGCATCGAATGCATAAGGCAGCTCAGCCTGGACAAAGCCTTCAGCCTCAACCGGCATCAGCGATTTTTCAAAATCCTTGTCTTTTCCGTTGGTGTTGGTGCAGGAGGAGATCAGCAGTGCGGTGAGCATCATTGCTGCTCCAAGTACCATTGTTCCTTTTGTGAAATTGTTTGTTTTCATATGTTGCGTTTTGTTCTTTAAACACACCAAAGGAATAATTGTTTATATGTGCTACAGACATTCCTGCTACAGACATTACGCCCCGCTGGGGCTGGACATGTCGCTCCCCTGGGGCTGGTAATGCTTCGAATGGATATTACGTTTCCTCCTCGAAAATTACGCCTCTGTTGGAGCGGCCGTCGATTTTGATCACGAGCGGATCGTCGAAGCGAACGTGGCGGATCTGGCCATCATCGTGAATCGCTTTTTTGTCGGCC
>CAYOVC010000069.1:0-10690 GCA_964407305.1 uncultured Bacteroidaceae bacterium
GTGGCCGTTTGACTTACAGGTAACAATGTAAGTACCCTTCGTTAGTTCAGAGACATCCAGTTGTTGGATGTTTTGTGTCAGGTATACCGATTTTACCTGCTGACCGGTAAGGCTATGAATCTTGAGGAGACCTTCGTAGGTATTTTCAGGAAGCTGAATATTCAATACACCGCTGGCCGGATTTGGGTAGACACCAAGCAGTTTTTCAGCGGGTATTTTATTTTCAATCCCTGTATAAAACTCAGGATCCATGAAGGTAGGGTGACCGGAGATTCCGATGTCATCAAGATAGATCCTGGTTTGATCATTTGTTGAAGTAACCTGCCATCTCACTTGAATACTGTCTTTTTCGCTGTCAAGAAGGTATTCAACTTTTTGCCAATCGGCCGTAATATCCGTTCCTGTTGTAAGGGTTCCGAGGTCGGTCCAGAAAATATCCTCTTTGGCTTTGGCGCTTACTAATAATTGCTCTCCGCTTTGAATCTCAGAATCATCATTCATTCCCACCTTGGTAAAGAAGGAAATTGTATCTACTCCATTATAAGATGAGGAGTGAATTACGCCATCCAGTGTAGTAAATCTCAATGCGTTGCCACCTTCATACAGGTCATTACTCGTACTGTTGGTGATGTATGTTCCTGTTGCTTCCCATCCTTCAGCAGCCTTGTTGCCACCTGTGAAAGGAAATCCATATTTAATGTGGTATCCGGAGACATTAAACACTATTTCATATGTCTCTGTAGTTGATCCATCTTTTGATGTAACAGATACGTTTGCAGTTCTTTCTGCTTCGGAACCAAAATACTCTGCTGGTTCAGGAAGATCAACAGTGTATGTAGCCTCCGGGTTAAAAGTTACTGCCTCTATGGTTGCTGTCGGATAGGTGATTTCTGAAACGTACTGGAGTTTTGCTGTCTCAAATTCAGGGAAATAAGTTCCGTTAACCCCCAAATTATAAAGAAACGCATTATTATCTGATGGAGGCATAGAAGTTAGGCTAACATCATCCATATAGAACTCTTTTAGTGCAGAAGAAAACCTAAATTGCACTGAAGGAGAATCATCATTTATTTCATATGTATGCTGGGTGTAGGGTGATGTGCTGGTGTATACCAAAGAGTCAACTAACATCCATGTTGTTCCATCTGTGGATTTTTCAACTTTTACATATCCTTCTCCATCATTTTTCTCATAAATCCAGAATGAAAGTGTACCGGCTGTATAGTATCCTTTCGTTGTTATCTCACAAGGAAGGAGCATTTTTACAGCATGAGTACCCCCGAAAGTACCTTCATAATCAACATTTCTATTCGATTCGGTGGAGGTCATGTAGATTCCATTGCCTACCCATCCCGGGGGAAGCTGGCCGCCGAATCCGAGTTGGAAATGATCTACCTGTGCAGAGAGTGATGTTCCGGCGATAAACAAGATGATCGCCATCATTGCGTTTTTTAGTTGTAATTGTGTTTTCATAATACTTTGATTTAATGAATAATAGATATTTAGATATTAGAGTATTTCATAGCCTTCGTTTTGAGGATATCCCTCAATTAGTTCTATCTCAGTCTGGGGAATTGGTTTTCTTACATGATGTTCCTTGATATTTATCCTGTGGGCTGGTTTATCTGCTTCTCCACCATATAGTCTGACACGCTCCACCAGCACACCCATTCTTTTGAGGGTAAACCAGCGGTGACCTTCAAGTGCAAGTTCCCTGGCATGCTCTTCAAGGAAGATTTCTTCATTCAGAGTTTCCAGATCATCAAGACCGGCTCTCGACCGGAGTTCGTTGATGTAAAAGAGCGCATCATCTTCCCGGTCTTGTCTCATAAGTGCTTCGGCAGCAAATAGATATGTTTCTGCCAACCGGTAAACGATAATGTCTTTATAACTGGCCAGGGAGGAAAGATCCCTGCTATGATCGATATATTTTCTGCAACCGGGGTGGAGTTGCATAAAGAAGGAGGCTGCATTTACAGTAGCTGTATCACCGATTGATTTACCAGCCGGCAGGTTATCAGGATCATTGTAGAGGAAAAATAACTGGTACCACTCCTTGTATCGTATATCGGTGGTATCATACAGACTGAGCAGGTAATCATTAGGGTATGCCCTTCCCCAACACAGGCCACCATATTCTTCTGATGCTTTTAGTCCGTTAACCATATCGTATCGTGGCATGAACAGCAAAGGAAACCGGTGAAACTTTCTTTCTGTGCCGGGTTCCACCAGGTTAAAATGCGTGACATAAAGTGCTTCTGCATGGTCCAGATCATCCGGACCAAATATGTCTTCTATGTTGTCTAGCAATTGGTGCGGACTTTGTTCTATTATTGCTTTGGTTTGAGCCTCAGCTTCGACATAATCATTTTCCCACAAGGCCAGGTCAGCTCTGAGATGTCTGGCCACCGCCTGGGTATATCTGCCTTGTTCTTTGGGCGTCCACTCAAGATGATCAATGGCAAAATTCAGGTCATCTCGTATCAAGTCAAAAATTTCTTCCTTTTCAGAAGGGAGAATGCTAATATCGAGCGATGTTGACGGTTGATCTGTAACATAGATATTTTCCCATAGCCTGTATAATGTGAAATATGCCCTGGCCCTGAAGCACCTGGCCTCTGCAGAGATCTTGGCTCTCTCCTGCTCGGTCATGTCGACTGTTTCCACATTTTTTATAATTGCACTTGCTCTTTCCGTGATCCTGTAATACTGTCCCCACAAGGAGTTAACAGTCCAGCTTGTTGGGTTGAGGTTGGCATCATAATAGGCTGCTCCGGCATCACCACTTGTCCGGAAGACAGAAATATCGGTACCCAGCATGATTGAGAATGCATGGTATGCTTCCGGGTGTATTGTATAATAATCTCTTTCAAGGTTGTACAAGCCCACAACAGCTGATTCCAACCCCTCTTTGGTGCTGTAGATCAGTCCGGCTGTAAGGTCTGTAACTGATTCTTCCTCCAGAAATTCCATGCAGGAGTTTACCAAAGAAAATATAAGTAGAAATATAAGTAGCTTTTTCATAATGCATTGAATTTAGAAAGTAACATTTACACCAGCGAGAAAGGAACGGTTGTCGGGATAGCCGTTCAGTGAAACTTCAGGACTATAAGATTTGTAATCAGTGATCGTAAATAAATTATTGGAGGTAACATAGATTTTTAATGCAGAGATGTTGAGGTTTTCCAATAGTTTTGCCGGTAAGGAATATGCCAGGGTCAGGTTTCGCAATCGTATATACGACGCATCCTGATACCCCACTGTCCCTTTATGCAGAGAGGTGGTTCCATCAAGGTAGACCCTCGGGACAGTATTGGATGGATTTTCAGGGGTCCAGTAATCCTGTTTGACGCCATTGAAGTGACCTACAAGTCCTCCATAGTTAAAGTCATACAGGTAGTTGTTTTGTCGTATTACCCCCTGAACGAAATACATATCGGCGCTAACCTGAAAGCCCTTGTAGCTTACAGAGGTACCGATATTGCCTATCCATTTTGGATCCCTTGATGTTATAACACGGTCATTTTCAGGCGAGAGCAGGGTGTCACCGTTGATGTCTGCAACCCTCACATGACCGGGGGATGCCAGGGGCTGATGTGAGTTGGCAATATCGTCATCCTGCTGCCAGATTCCATCAAACTGATAATCATAATAGACATTGATTGGATAGCCGATGAACCACCTGTTGGCTTCATCATCAACAGGGTTGCCCTGTTCGTCAAGTTTATCAGATATGGAGACGATTTTATTTCTGTTCATGCTATAGGTAAGGTCAACCAGCCAGCTAAAGTTTCTTGTGCTGATAATATGGGTGTTCAGAACAGCTTCAAGGCCCAGGTTTTGGGTTTCACCAAGGTTGTCCCAAATTCTATCATAGCCTGTTGTTTTGGGCACCTGGCGGGTAACCAGAAGGTTATAGGTATTCACTTTATAACCGTCGATGGTGCCACTTACCCTGCCCTTAAAGAGCGCAAAGTCGACCCCCAGGTTTGATGTCGCTGAACTTTCCCAGCGCAGGTTATAATTTGGAAAATCATTTCTCCCCGGAAGGTAACCTACGATAATATCGTTTTGATTGAAGGTATAGGATCTGTTCTTAGTGAGTCCCAGTGTTGTATATGGCTTTATAGCCTCATTACCTATAACACCATAGCTGAACCTCATTTTAAGGTTGCTGATTGAGGAAAGATTCGTCATAAAATTTTCCTGGTCAATTCTCCAGGCCAGGGCCACTGAAGGGAAAAAGGCATATTTATTGTTGGGACCGAAAACAGATGAACCATCAACCCGGCCGGTGAGCGTAATCATATACTTGCTCATATACCCGTACTGCACCCTGGCCATATATGAGAGCATTCCCCGTCTGTATGCACTGTTTGAAACAGGAATGATAATTGATGCATTGCCTATACCATTGTATCCCAATATGTCGTCAGTGAAATTCTGTGCTGTAATGGAATAAGACTGGCTTTTGATGTCGTTCATGCCTTGCATCAATGTCGCATAGACAGTATGTGTATTGTTAAAAGTTTGATTGTAATCAATAATGTTTTCGACCAGGTATTCAAATCTTTCGTAGCTTCCAAGTGTTGCCTGTCCGCCTTTTCCTGAACCTTCAGCAAGCCTCCTCCCGATGGAATGTTGTGTACTCAGATATTCTGCCCTTTCTTGGGAGATGTTGTTCATGTTCGAATTGAATCTGTATTTGAGGTGCTCAGTAATCTGAATATCAGCAAAGAATGTAAGGTTATAATTGGTTCGGGTTCTTTTATCATCAGACTCATACAGGTTCATTAACGGATTATAGTGTTTCACATCATTGGTAATATCCATTTGCAGATTTCCCTCTTCATCGTAGGGTTGGGCCAGTGGCGGTTGAATAATGAAATTGCGGTTTTCGGACTCTATATTCTGAACGGATCTTCCGATAAAAGTGTTGGCACCAAACGATAACCAGCGGTTGATTTTCTGATCAAAATTTAATCTGAAAGTGCCTCGTTTGTAACCCGAAGTTGGTATAACCCCATCCTGGTCAAAATAGCCAAAATTGGCAGCAAACCTGGATTTTTCATTTTCGCCGGAAATGCCCAGGTCATGTTTATGCATCAGGGCGTTCCTCAGCACCATCTCTTCCCAATCGGTATAGGTCGAATCCTCAAAAGCCTGAAGCATTTTACTGTCGAGAATTACATCGTTTGGCAGATAATCCCTCCATGAAGAATCATTGTCAAGCAGCGGAGCCAGATCAGATCTTATTGCCTGTCGCCGCATTTCCACCCATTCTTCAGCTGAGTACAGGTCGAAATTTTTTACTGCCTGCTGAATGCCAACGTAGGAGCTGTAGGAGACTTTTAGTTTTCCCTCGCTACCTCGGCGGGTGGTAATCAGAATAACACCATTGGATGCCCTGGCACCATAAACGGCCTGGGCAGAGGCATCTTTTAATACTTCAATGGATTCTATATCCATGGCGTTTAGGTCGTTGATCCCTGTTGCGGGGGCTCCGTCGACGATAAACAGCGGACTATTTCCTCCGGATAATGAGTTTCTTCCTCTAATCAAAATATTTGATGAGCCACCGGGTCTGGCCGTCTCAGTAGTTACCTCAAGACCGGCCACTTTTCCCCTCAGCATTTCACCTACATCTGTAGTGGGGGTCGAATTCAGGCGTTCTGCAGATATCGAGGCAACGGAACCTGTCAGATCACTCTTTTTTATGGTTCCATAGCCAATCACCACCACCTCGTCAAGGCCCACGAGGTCCTCTTCCAGGTATACATCAATAGGGGTATTGTCTGTAACTTCAACTTCTTTGCTTAGCAGGCCAACAAAAGAGAACAGCAGTATATCACCGGTTGAAGCCTCGATAGTGTACTCGCCATCCAAATCGGTGATGGTTCCTTTGGAGGTTCCTTTCACATAGACATTCGCTCCTGGTATTCCGCTTTCATAGCCGGCACCGGTTACTTTTCCCTGAATGGTAAAAGTTTGGGAAAAGAGGCCACTCATGAATAGCAGCAGCAGGATGGTCAGGACCCATTTTCTAAACAGTAGTAGTTTCTTCATATTGGTAGCTTGATGGTTCAAAATATTTCGTTAGTCAGGGATTGCTAAATTACAACAGTGGTATCAAAATGACCCTGTTATTTGTAACAGGTGTGTCTTCAGTTGTAACTATTTTTCGCGTTTGTTCTGAGCCCATGGCAGGAATTGATCTCGTACATTATCATTTAACTGCTGTATCGTTTAATATACTGAGTAGGATGTGGTGATATAAAGGGTTGATAAATGGAGGGGCTCAGTCAGAGGTCATGCCTTTGTTTCAGACTTTAATTTTTTTACGTATTCTGCCGGTGAAGCGCCAAACTGTTGTTGGAATGCTTTTGTAAAAGCAGTTCTGCTGCCAAAACCGACATGGTAGATAACCTCTGAAACATTGAGTTTGCCATCAACAAGTAGCTGGGTAGCCCTTTTTAGTCTGATGGTCCGTATAAAATCTCCGGGTGTTTGATTCAGGAGCCCTTTTAATTTGCGGTTCAACTGCATCCTGCTCATTCCAATCTCTTTTCCCAGTTCATTCACATTGAATTTTTCATCTGCTATGTTCTCCTCAACGATCTTGATGGCTTTTTTTATAAATCGATCGTCCATCGACTGGATTTTGATCCTGGAGGGTTCAAGTTTCAGGTTCGCCGAAAAAACCTTTTTAAGGTTATCGCGACTTTGAAGCAGTGACTGGATTTGGGCACGAAGCAATTTCATGCTGAATGGTTTGGCCATGTATGCATCTGCTCCATGACTGATTCCTCCGATTTGGTCATCCAGGGAGGATTTAGCGGTAAGCATGATTACAGGAATATGACACGTGTCAAAATCCGATTTGATTTTGTCTGTCATTTCCACCCCACCCATTTCCGGCATCATAACATCAAGGATTATTAAATCGGGGCTGTATTTATGGGTAAGGGCCAATCCTTTCAGACCGTTGGATGCAGAAATCATCCTGTATTGATCGGAAAGAGCCGATACGAGATATTCATTGAGAGATTCGTTGTCTTCAACTACAAGTAACAGGGGGGTTGATCTGTCTGGTTCAATTGCATTATTCAGGTCACCGGTCTTATAATTGATCTCGTCCTGAACAGGAAGAATCGTTGCTAATTCAGGTGTTTCAACCGATTCATCCACAATGATGTGGTTCATTAAATGATCGTTTCCCGAAAGAAGTTGAATAAGGAAGGTCGCTCCTTTGCCTTTTGTATTGAAAGCAATTATGGTTCCATTGTGCAATTCCACGATATCTTTTGCAAATGAGAGTCCAATGCCAGTTCCCTGTTCTATTTCTGAAGCGCCTCCCTCTATTTGATAGAATCTTTCAAATACCTTTTGCAGTTTATCTTCAGGAATACCTTTACCACTGTTGGTAATCTGGATTTCCGTCAGTTTCTTTTCCACATCTTTTTTTACCAAGATCTCAATTCTGCCATTATCGGGTGTATGTTTCATTGCATTCGATAAAACATTATAAAAAACCTTTTCCAGCATTTGCGGATCAAACCAAAGAAAATCCGGGGATAGTTCATGTGAGATGTTAACGGCAATATTTTTCTTTTTGGCCAATTCGAGAAAAGAGTCAATTATTTGTCGAAGAAACGGTACAATTTCCACCTTTTTCACTTTTAGTTGCAAAGCACCCGATTCAATCTTCCTAAAAGTCATTAATTGTTCGATCAGGTTATTCAGCATCAGGGAATTCTGATGAACCAGAGCAAGTTTGTCCCCTATGCCTTTTTCAATGGTGTTTTGCCGGAACCTGTCTCTGAGTTCTTCCAGCGGACCAATTATCAGGCTTAAGGGAGTCTTAAACTCATGGGAGATATTTGTGAAGAACTTCAATTTCATTTGGTTAAGCTCAATGATTCGCTGCTTTTCCAAACGTTCATATTTTAACTTGTTTTTTTCATCAATTCGGGTCTGATACACCCTTATAAGAAGGTAAATAATTGTCAGAATAATGATTGTATAAGCACCATAGGCCCAGTTTGTTTTCCACCACGGGGGCAATACATTTATCTTAAGTGATGCTTCCTCCTCGTTCCATAGTCCGTCATTGTTAGAGACTTTGAGTCTGAAGGTATATTTTCCGGGATCAAGGTTTGTGAATGTTACGTTTCTGTTATTTCCAATCATGACCCAATCATCCAGAAATCCATCAAGCGTATACATATACTGATTTTTCTCAGGAGCCACATAGCTTAAAGCAGCAAATTCTATTGTGAATATTGTTTGTTTATAATTCAGTGTGGCTTCATCGGCTACTATAATATTTTTCTTTAAAGGCGATTGAGGATCATTCAGGTCGACAGGTGTTGCTAAGAGTCTGAAATTTGTGATCATGGGTGGCGCAGGGATTGTATTTGTAACAATACCGGAGGGATCGAAAACAGAGAATCCCTTGTTGCCTCCAAAAATCAGTTCTCCACTCTTGGTTTTGTAGTAAGAGTTGTAATTGAACTGGTTGCTAAGCAGTCCGGAATGGCTGTCATAGTGTCTTACTGTGCTATCTAGCGGATTGAAACGTGTAATTGCTTTGTTGGTTGAAATCCAGAGATGTCCCTGCTCATCTGGAAGAATTCCATAAACCACATTTCCAGGGAGAAAATTTTCTTTACTATAATGTTGGAAAGTTTCAGTTTTCAGATCAAAATGAAAAAACCCCATCTCATTTGTTCCAATCCATAACCCATTGTTTTGGTCAGCATAAAAGCACCATATTTCTGTTAGGTAACCATCTTTTGAAGTGGTGTATCTGGCGAAAAAAGTATTCGTTTTATTCCCGGGGTCATAAATATTCAGTCCTTTATTCGTGCCAATAGCAAGCTTGCCGCCTTCCAACTCAGCGAGCGCATTGATATTTTTACCACGGATTCGCTGCTCGTTCTGCAGGGTATCTATTCGGGTTACTTTACCTGTGATGCGATTAAAGAGGTTGAGTCCGGCTCCGTTCGTACCAATCCATAACCGCCCTTTCCTGTCAGGTAAAATGGACCGGATATAATTATCGCTTATTGTCTGGCTGTTGTCGGGATCATATTGATAGTTTGTGAATTGGCCATTTGCAGGATCATATCGGTCCAGGCCGGTTTCAATAGTCCCGATCCAAAGCATCCCATGTTCATCAATTGCCAATGATTTTACAAAGTTACTACTGACCCCTTTCTCATCAGGTTTATTCATGAAGTGATGAAACCTCTCTTCCTTTTTATCAAAGAAGTTAAGACCACCTCCTTCTGTCCCAATATACAGGTTTCCATTTTTGTCTTCCACGACTGCACTGACAATATTCGAACTCAAGCCATACATCGCCGTTCCCTGTTCCATATAATTTTTAAAGCGCGAGTTATTTTCGTTGAAGAAACCTATACCTCCATAATAGAGCGCAAGCCAGATATTTCCATCCCTGTCTTCAAAAATATCCCTGATAGAATGCGCACTTAAAGATCCGGTCTGGTGCGGATTATGCTTATAATGGTGCAAATAGTTACTTCCGGGATTCTTTAGAAAGAGACCATTCAGCGATCCAATCCAGTAGGTTCCGTTGCGATCCTTCATGATTTTTCGGATTGCATTGTTGGTCAGTTTGCCTTTTTCTTTGCTATTTCCATCATCTATTACAAATTCATTGGATTTACGATCGAATTTGATGATTCCTCCCCCGTTTGTGGCGAGCCAGAGTATTCCATCTTCCCCCTCACAGATATTTCGAATATCATTTCCACCGGTAACTTCATCGGAATGAAAGAAAAATTGTTCAAATTTATCTTCTTCCGGATGATAGCGATTTAATCCATCCCGTGTACCAATCCAGATAGTTCCCCCACTGTCTTCAAAAAAAGTCCGAATCGTGTTATTGCTCAGGTAATTAAATGTGGAGGAGTTGTTGTATATCTTTAGAGTCTGATCCTTTTCTGAATAGACATTGATGCCACCATTAAAAGTGCCTATCCAGAAATTGCCATTTTGATCCTGCAGCAGCGAAGTAACAATTGTATTACTTAATTGTTGTCCGGCAATATCCGAAAACCTATTGAAGTTATCTCCCTCCCTGTTATAAAGCGCGAGACCAGCTGAGGTTGCGATCCACAGTCGTTGCTTATTGTCCTCCAAAATATAATTGATGATATTGTTAGGTATCGAAAGAGAATCGCCATTGATGGTATAATATTTCCTGAATTCATATCCATCGAAGCGGTTTAGGCCCTCCTGTGTTCCAAACCAGATAAATCCCTGATAATCCTGTTCGATAGCAAAAACGGAATTGTGCGATAATCCTTGCTCAATATCGTAATTAATAAGATTAAGACTTTGCCGGATAGTTACATCAGATCGCCCTCCAATAGAATAGACCATCGGAGTAAAGACCAAAAAAAGTGATATTGTTATTGCCTTAAAGTTCTTCATTTTTATCCATCATGTCTTTTAAATTTATGAACCCGAACATCAATTCCGCTCGTTTTTCTCGCTGTTGTTTTCGTTGGGTTTGTCGGACATCTGTCTGATGAATTAGGGTACAAAAGTAGCAATAATTGGTGAGGAAAAATGTTTCAGTATATTTACACTGTGAATCTTAAAAAAGGGATAGATGGGACTGATCAAAATTGAGGGCATGGAGTTTTACGCGTTCCATGGC
>CAYOVC010000070.1:0-10638 GCA_964407305.1 uncultured Bacteroidaceae bacterium
ATCGCCGACCCCGAAGGGGTCGCAGAACGGGGCGGCTATCATGCCAAATATTTCTGAAGAGAAGAACCGTGACCAGCAATTGGAGCTTGCAAAGCAGGCAGCAGAGGCAGCCAACCGGGCAAAATCGGAGTTTATTGCCAATATGAGTCACGAAATCCGCACTCCGCTGAATGCCATCATGGGTTTTACTGAACAGCTCAAGAGAACCAGGCTGGACCAGGAGCAGAGAAAATTCAGGAATATGATCGAGGAGTCTTCAGAACACCTGTTATCGATTGTAAATGAGATTCTTATTTTACTAAAGATTGGAGCGGGCAGTGTATCCATCGAAGAGGTTCCATTTAATTTTAGAAACATCTGCAGTGAGGTGTACAATACATTCCGTATCAGGGCACAAAAAAAGGATATAAGCATGGAGCTTAAGGTTGATAAAGATGTACCTGAAGTCCTTGTTGGAGATCCTGTAAGAGTCAAGCAGATATTGATCAATCTGATTAGCAACGCTTTAAAATTTACTCAATTCGGTTATGTCAGGTCTACAATAAAGGCGATTGAATTAACGGATGACCAGGTAGAATTGCGGATCAATGTGAAGGATACGGGAATCGGAATACCAAAAGAGGAGATGGATACAATTTTCGATCCGTTTCACCAGTCAGATTCATCGGTTACCAGGAAATACGGTGGTTCCGGACTGGGACTTACGATCGTTAAAAAGTTGGTAGAAATACAAAATGGCCGCATTACCGTTTTCAGTAAAGTGGATAAAGGAACAGAGTTCAGGGTCTATTTACCTTTTGGAGTTGGGCGCATTGAAGATTTGCCAGAGGAAGAGCGAATCTATATTGCTGACAAAGAATTATTAAAAGAAAAGAGGGTATTGGTAGTGGATGATGATGAGACCAACCAGATCCTTGCAACCACGATCCTGAAAAACTGGAACCTGGAATTTGATGTGGCCGGTAATAGTGATGAGGCAATGGAATATATTGAGAAAGAGAAATACGATGTTGTTCTGATGGACATACATATGCCGGGAATGAGTGGCCTGGATTTGTCAAGAAAGATCAGGGATCATTCAGGCAATCACAACTCAAAAACCCCTATGATCGCGGTCACTGCAAATGCCTCAAAAAGTGATATTCCAAAGTATGCAGAAGCGGGTCTTGATAACTATCTTATCAAACCATACAGGGAGGAGGCTTTGTTCAGCAAAATATGCAACGTACTGAAAATAAAGGCATACAGTAAGAATGGTAATCTGGATATGGAAGGCAGGACCAGGCTGGATTCTGATCATGAAAATAATAAAGCCTATGATCTGAATGATCTGATCAATCTTTCAAGGGGAGATATCCAGGTGTATAACAAAACCCTTCAGTCATTTTTCAGGACAGTTGAAAGTGTTCGTCTTCATATAGAGAAACATCTGAAAGAGGAACAGTGGCATGAACTGGGTGAACAATCGCATAAACTGATCTCATCGACAAGATTCCTGGGAATGTCAGAAATTGCAAATCTCTGCCTGCAGATTGAAGACAATACCATAAAATCAGACAATCACCAGATGGTTCCCGGTCTGGTGGAAAATCTGTTTGAAAAGATGGACGGAGTTTTACCTCTGCTAAAAAATGAGTATATTGGTGAAAAATCATAGAAATCTGACCTTATGAACGCTTCATCATTGAAGAAAGTTTTTTCTGCGGTACAAAGCCAAATGTCTGCCTGGAGGCAGGAAATGATACAAATAAATAATGTATACACATGAACAAAGTTTTGATCGTGGATGATGATGTTTTCATCTGTAATATTCTTGAAAAGCATTTGGTAGATGATGGTTTTGAAGCAGAAACGGCCTATTCTGCTGCGTCGGCAAAAAAATTACTGAAGGAGTCGGTTTTTGATGTGGTACTTTGCGATTACAGGTTGCCCGACAGCGATGGACTTAAAATGTTTCATATCATTAAAAAATTGAATCCCAATGCAAAAGTGATCATCATCACTGCCTACCCGGATGTCAGTGTCGCCGTGAAGCTTATCAAAGGGGGCGCTGATGATTACATCCTGAAGCCCCTGCGTCAGGATGACCTTCTTAACCTGCTCAGGAAATTGCTTCAGAACGGCAGCACGGTGGAGCCATCCGGAAAAAAGCAAGATGAAGATTTTTTCTTTGGAGAAAGTTCTGAGATCAGGCAGGTACTTCAACTTGCGGAGACGGTTGCCCCGACCGATATGAGTGTGATCATACAGGGGGAAACAGGCTCAGGCAAGGAGTACCTTGCCCGCTTCATTCATTACAGGAGCAAACGCAGGGAAAAACCCTTCGTTGCCCTCGATTGCGGGGCAATACCCAAAACACTGGCCAATAGTGAATTGTTTGGTCATATCAAGGGATCGTTTACTGGTGCTGTAGCAGATAAAATCGGCGTATTCGTGGAGGCCAACGGGGGAACACTTTTCCTGGATGAAATAGGTAACCTGGATTATGAGGTACAGGTAAAGTTGCTAAGAACCCTGCAGGAGAGAAAGGTGAACCGTGTTGGTGACCCCAAAACAATAAATATTGATGTAAGGATCATTGTTGCCAGCAACGAGGACCTTGGTTTTTTGGTGGCCGAAAATAAATTCAGGGAGGACCTGTATCATCGCATCAATGAATTCATGGTGCAACTACCGCCACTCAGGGAGAGAAAAAAGGATATTCTGCAGTACGCCGAATTTTTTATCCAGCAAGCAAATATCCAGCTTGAAAAGAATGTGACAGGTATTGATGATGATGTCAGGGATATCATGCTCAACTACTCCTGGGCAGGGAACCTCCGGGAGTTGAGGAATGTCGTGAAGCGCTCTGTCTTGATGTCGCAGTCGGATGTATTAACAGCAGATACGCTTCCCCGGGAAATAAGACGCTTTCACCTGCACGAAGCAACCAATCAGGATGAGGAGGGGTCGGGCGACCTGCGGAAAACTTCCATGGAGGCTGAAAGGTCATTGATCCTTGGAACATTACAAAGCGTGGATAACAACAAATCGAAAGCTGCAAGAATCCTTAATATCGACCGGAAAACGCTTTATAACAAGATGAAGCAGTTAAATATCGGACTCCAATCAACCTCAGATGCTTCATCGGTATGATATATTCTAACACAGTAGTGTGGAAATAAATCAACATTCAGGTCCGGTTCACTGTTACTGCCACACAGGACTGACAAGGGTTTTAATGAACTATTGAAATTCTATATGTCAATATATCAGAAAATTATGGTTTTATATTGAAAATATATGTACATTTATTCATTCATGGCACGGTATTTCAAGTTATTGTGTTAATTGTCAAATAAAATATTTAAACATGATGAAAGCAAAGAATGTATTATCGATCGTAATTTCAGTATTAATTGCTTTTTCAGTTGCCGGCTGCAACCAGGGCAGCGGAGAGAAAGAGTCAGACTCCGAAGCAAAACAGTTGAAAGAGGATATGAAAGAGGCCGGGGAGTCGTTCGAGGAGCTTGTTAAGGCTGAAAAGGATGCTGCAATTGAAAAGGGAGAGAAGATTATTGCCGACTATGAAGAGAAACTTGAAGCCTATGAGGCAAAGTTGAAGTCGGAAGGTAAGAAGATTGAGGCCCAGACAGAGGAGGCGCTCAATCAGATGAAGGAGGAGCAGAAAAAGTTGGAGGCCGAACTGGCTGAATTGAAATCTTACAGCGAAGAGCAGTGGGAGGAGTTAAAATCGCAGGTTGAGGAAGATATCGAAGGTTTCAATAAGCGGGTTGAAAAGTTTTTTGAAGGGGAAGAGTAGCCTGAGGATATACTAAAAGACCGGTGTAATTTCCGGTCTTTTTAGCATTTTTCCTATCATTCCCGGGACGCCGGACGGTTCAGACCGTTTGTCCGCAGTATAGTTGTAGTGTTCAGTTTTTGTTGTCTGTCAAATACATTTGCCGACAGACATTATTTTTCTTTCTATCCCTTTCTTACAACCATGGCTGTGATCAGGAGGTAGACGGCACAAGCCACAAGAACAAACATCCCAAAGGTGATGCTGACTGTATCGGTGAGCCAACCGATCAGCAGTGGTACCACTGCACCGCCTGAGATCGCCATCATCATCAGTCCGGATATCTCGTTCCCGCGTTCCGGGTATTTTTCGATGGTGATTGAGAAAACCAGTGGCCAGATATTGGCAACAAACAGGCCGATCAGGAAGATGATCACCATCGCACCGAATGGTACAGGGTTGAAGATCAGCCCAACGATCGCAAAGACTGACAGTGCGGAGGTCCAGACCAGGAATTTCCGTGGAGCGAATATTGTGAGCAGCATCGCACCTGCAAATGTGCCCAGCATTTTCCCGAAGAAATAGATACTTCTTCCCGATTCGGCCACGATCTGGTCCATACCGAGCCGGTTCATGAGGAACTGTCCGGAAACGGCGTTCACCCCAACATCAATACCTACTACCAGGAATATTGAAATTACCATTGAAAGGATAAAGCTATTGCTAAGCAGTTTGAAGGAGGATCCCATTGTTGCAGTAGAGCCTTTAACGATTGTTTCTCCTACATTCACAGCACCGAGCCATATGACTGCAAGGATCGAAACAACACCAAAAACGAGCATAACCAGTTTCCAGTCACCGAACTGTGCTGCCAGCAAACCTGCCAGGGGAGCGCCCAACATGGAGCCTACCGATTTAATGAACTGTGAAAAGCTCAGGGCACTTGAGGCCCTGTTGGAAGGTACCACAGAGACCAGGAGTGGGTTTGCGGATACCTGGATAATGGTATTGCCGATACCCAGGAAGGCGAATCCCAACAGTAAAACCGGGAAAGAATAGACGATGAAAGGGATGAGCATTCCCATGGCACTGATGGCCATTCCAATGTTCAGGGTTCTTTTTTTGCCGAACCTGTCCTGGAATATTCCAACGGGCACCGAAAGCAGAAAAAACCACAAAAATGCAGCTGAAGGGATCAGCTGTGCCATCGTATCGCTCAGTTCAAAATCAAACTTGGCACGGTCCACACCAATTCCTACAAGGTCCACGAAACTCATCACAAAGAAGGAGAGGAAGACCGGAACAATGATTTTAAGGTTCAATTTTTTATTATTCATGGGTCAATAGTTAGTTGATTAAAGGTTCGAAAATAATGATTTAAATGGTATGAGCGTGAATTTTTAAAAAAAAATGGCCGGACCTGTTTTCAATGTAATTATGTACGGTTTTTGCAGAATTGACCGGGAAGTAATTGTCGCTGACTGCCAACTATCCGGGAAAGTTTAAACCGGAGGATACATTATTGCTCCCCGTTCTCTTCCTGGTTACTTTCCGCCGGGTCATTTGCCATATCCGTTTCAGCGGGGAATTCACTTTTTTCCTTCTTTTTCGAGAACAGCCTGATGAGACCGCTGCGCTGAATTGCACCGGCTGCTTCTGTTGCTTCGATGACACCCCTGTTCAGGCGGTCGAGAAAAAGGTTGAGGGAATCAGCAAAGTTCGGGTCGTTGATCAGCAGGTTCAGTGCACTGCTGTCATTGTTCAACTTCCCGGCAAGTCCCATCAGGCTTTTCGATGTAGTTTGCAGGTTTTCGCTGGTGTGGAACAACTTGTTGGTAAGTGTGGTATCGGTGAACATTCTTCCAAAGATCCCCTCTCCCTTGTTGATCTTTTCGGTGATTGAACGCAGGTTTGCTGCAATTTCATCCACGTTTCTGCCGGCATCATCCATACCTGCGGTAAGGGTGGTGTCTGTAAACAACATGCCTACGATCCCCTGACCCTGGTTTACTTTTTTCGACAATTCATAAAGGTTCTCCGTGAGATAGGAGATGTTCCTGGTAGCATCATCGAGATTGGCCGTAAGGGTGGTATCTGTGAATATTTTTCCGAATATTCCATCACCCCTGTTGATTTTCCTGGTAATGGAGATCAGCTCATTTGAGACGACCGCTATATTCTCACTTGATTTGTTAACCTCAAAGAGGATGTCGTCGATACTCACCAGCTCGATGGCCTGCAGGGTGTCGTATTCAGTGACGGTTCCGCTATTGACGTTTCCCGGAATGATCATCACTACCTTGCTGCCCATGAGCCCTTCGCTGCCAATGGTTACCTTTGAGTCTTTTCTAACAAATCCGGACTGTTCCGATTCCAGGTTCATCAATACGAAAACACGGTTGTCGTTCATGAAGGAGAGGCTGCTCACATTTCCGATATTGATACCGGAGAGTCTGACTTTATCACCCTCCCTGAGACCCTGTACATCCTCGAAGATAGCAGCTAACTTTACGGGTGATCCGAAAATATTCTCTTTCTGTCCGACGACATAAATCGTGAATATAAATATTGTTATTCCGAGTGTTACGAATATTCCAAGGATCAGACTCTTACGGTGTTTATGTTTCATATGTATTAATTCTTTAACCAGCGTTCGTTAACAATATGGTTATAAGTTTCATTTAATATACTTATTCAATAATGACAGATTCATCTCTGCCTCTTTTAATTAAAAAAAATGGATACCTCCTCTGTGGGGTCCTCTTCTAACTCTGCATAGGTGCCTTCAGCGATCATCTTACCTTCATTGAGTATTACGAGCCGGTCGCCCGTTTTCTTTGCACACTGAATATCGTGTGTGATAATGATTGCGGCGGTATCATGTATCTCCCTGACTTTCATGATCAGATCGCTGATTGCGCCTGAAGTGTAAGGGTCCAGTCCTGTTGTAGGTTCATCGTAGATGATCATCTCCGGCGAAAGCATCAGTGTACGTGCCAGTCCGGCCCGCTTTTTCATTCCGCCGGAAAGCTCGGACGGATATTTGTCGATCGCATCCTCCAGTCCGACACTTTTAAGGTTTTTCTCTGCCATCTCATTTAGTTCACTATTGCTGAGTCGCCGCATTTCGGGATCCCTTTTTACCGGGAAGAGCAGGTTTTCCCTTACCGACATGCTGTCATACATGGCTCCTTCCTGGAAAAGGTAACCGATCCTTTTTCTTATAGCGTTTAGCGTTTTTTCCCGGCAGTTCAGGATGTCGGTGCCAAATACATTGATACTCCCCTTATCTGGTTCCATCAGCCTGACTATACATTTCATAATAACAGACTTACCTGATCCTGATTTTCCCAATACAACCAGGTTTTCTTCTGAAAAAAGAGACAGGTCAACCCCGTCGATCACTTTTTTGTCACCGAATGATTTATGCAGGTTTTGTATGTTTATTATCCTGTTGTTTTCCATTTAATGAACTATAATATCCGTTATTTGAACAGCGATCAGATCCACCAGGAAGATAACCAGTGATGCAGCTACCACTGCTGTATTGGCTGCTTTACCCACACCTTCTGTACCACGACCGGAGTTGTATCCCATGTAGCTGGAGATAATCCCGATAAAGAAACCGAAAAACACTGTTTTTATGGTAGCCGGAAACAGGTCGCTGAAATAGAATGCTCCGAACGCCCTGCTGTAAAAGAGTTTTAATGTGATATCGCTATGTACTGTCAGCCCGATAAAAGACCCCAAAAATGCCAGCATATCACCAAAAAAAACGAGGAGCGGCAGCATGATGGTGGTTGCTGATACCCGGCTCACCACCAGGAAATTGAAAGGTTTGGTAGCAGAAACCTCCATGGCATCGATCTGGTCCGTTACCCTCATGGAGCTGAGTTCCGCACCAATACCGGAGCCGACTTTCCCGGCGAACAGCAGGGCAAAGATCACCGGTCCGAGTTCCGTGATCACGGAGATGAACACCATGTTGGGCAGCCATGCCTCGGCACCCAGGTCGGCCATGATAGGCCTGGTCTGTATGGTAAGCACCAGTCCGAGTATAATTGCAGTAACGCCAATAAGCAGCAGCGACTGAACGCCGGTCCGGTAACACTGATTAATGAACTCCCTTCCTTCAAAACGGTTGGTAAACAGACTTTTGAAATATCTTAGTGTAAAAGTCGTTATGCCGCTGATATCGTGGAAAAACTGTTCAGTATTGCTTTTTATTTCCGCATTTCTATCCATAATTGGCAAGTTATTAAAAAGTGATCAATCTTCCATATTTTTCTTTTCTCAATCTGGTAACTGTTGGCTGATAAAGGGCCGGAAAAGGATTGCTAACTTGCGTTACCCTGATGAGTTTTTATCAATGTTCTAAAATTTGATCTGTCCCGGCGGAGTATATTATCTTTGGTACAGGGCACTTTTTTTTCCTATCTTCGCGGACTGAAATCTGGTCCGATGAATTATCTCTCAGCAGAAAATATTTCCAAGGCATATGGTGCACAGGTTCTCTTTCGAGGGATCACCTTTGGCCTGGAACGGGGAGATAAGACAGCGCTTATTGCACGGAACGGGACCGGGAAGACTACCCTGCTGCGGATACTGAGCGGGAAAGAGAGTACCGATACAGGTGAGTTTAAGATCCGCAATGGTATCCGAACCGCTTTCCTGGAACAGTCGCCAGAGCTCAATAACTCCCTGACCATTGATGAGTTGATCGTCTCCGCAAATACACCGGTGCTGAGCGTGATCAGGCATTACGAACGGGTGATTATCGAACATTCAACGGATCATTCGGCGGATGGGATGAAGCTGCTCGAGGCGGCCACCAATGAGATGGACCATGTGCAGGGGTGGGATTATGACAGGCGACTGAAGCAGCTGCTGGACCTGTTCAGGATCACCGATACTTCGCAAAGTGTAGCCAGTCTTTCGGGTGGAGAGAAGAAGCGGCTGGCACTGGCGCTGGTGCTGCTCGATGAGCCTGAGCTGCTGATCCTTGATGAGCCGACCAACCACCTCGATATCGATATGATCGAATGGCTGGAGCGCTACCTGGCGCAGAGCAACCTGACACTGCTTATGGTGACACACGACCGGTATTTTCTTGACAGGGTGTGTAACAGGATCCTTGAGATGGACCGGGGAACGCTTTTTCAGTACCAGGGGAATTATGAGTATTTCCTTGAAAAAAGGGCTGAAAGGGAGGTGCAGTTTCAAACCGAGACCGATAAGGCGGGTCAGCTAATGAAAAAAGAGCTGGAGTGGCTCAGACGGATGCCGAAGGCGCGGACAGGAAAATCGAAGGTGCGGATCGATGCATTTGACGCGATTAAAACTAAAGCAACGGCAGCCTCCGATGAAAGCGAATTAAGGCTGCAGGTGAAGATACCCCGCCTGGGCGGAAAGATCAAGGAGTTGGCACACATCCATAAAAAATATGATTCGCTGAATATCATCGATGATTTCAGTTATAAGTTTGCAAAAGGTGAACGGCTTGGAGTTATCGGCCGGAACGGAACAGGAAAAACCACCTTTTTGAATGTGATCAGCGGTTTGGAACAACCGGATTCCGGAACGATCGACACCGGGGAGACATTGGTAATTGGCTATTACCGTCAGATGGGAACCACATGGAAACAGAACCAGCGGGTGATCGATGCGGTAAAGGAGATCGCTGAGGTGGTGGAGCTGAAAAGCGGCCGGACCATCTCGGCATCGCAGTTCCTTGAACATTTTATGTTTCCTCCCGAGTCGCAGTATAAGCAGATTGCCAAGCTGAGCGGGGGAGAGCTGAGGCGGTTGCATTTATTAACCGTGCTGATAAAGAATCCGAATTTTCTTATACTGGATGAGCCCACGAACGACCTCGACCTGTTTGCGCTGAATAAATTGGAGGAGTTCCTCCTGGCCTATGAGGGGTGCCTTGTGATCGTGTCGCACGACCGCTATTTTCTCGATAAGCTGACAGACCATTTGTTTATATTTGAAGGAAACGGGAAGATAAAGGATCATTACGGGAAGTATTCTCAATATAAGCTGGAGCAGGAGGTGAAACGGCCGGGAGTGGAGGCGTCAGATGCGAAGAAGCAGCAAACCAGGGGTGCAGTGGGTGCTGAAGGCGATGGACAGCAGCGGAGAAGGCAAGCAGGTGGCCGGGCAGGGAAAGATGAGCAGGGAAGCGACGGTGCCAAAGGGAAGGCTGCGGTGAAGATTGGCGATCAGCAAAAAACAAAATTAACTTTTAAGGAGAAACAGGAATATGCTGCACTGGAGAGCGAAATAGAGGCGCTGGAGGCGGAGAAGGAGCTGCTTGAGCAGGAGCTGAACGCCGGTGAGAACGATTATGAGGTGTTGCTTAGTAAATCGCAGCGGGTGGCGGAGATTATCGCTCTTATGGAAAGGAAAATGAACCGGTGGATGGAGTTGGGACATTATGTATAGCCCGGGGTACAGACATACCGCTCCGCTGGAGCTTAGGGTTGTTCCATGTGGGCAGCTTGTACAGACATTCCGCCCCTCTGGGGCTGGGGGTTTCATGTGGACCATCTGCTACAGACATGCCGCTCCTCCGGAGCTGGAATGGCTCCGGAGGAGCCTAATGTCTGTAGCAGATGTAACAGAAAGGCTATATCGAAGCAGCACAGCTCCGGAGGAGCGACATGTCTAGCCCCGTTAGGGGCGGAATGTCTGTAGCACGATATGTCCAGCCCGGTTACGGGCGGAATGTCTGTAGCACGACATGTACAGCCCGGTTACGGGCGAAATGTCTGTAGCAGGAATTTCGCAACGAACCGGTCCCAGCTCCGATAGGAGCGACATGTCTAGCCCGGTTACGGGCGGAATGTCTGTAG
>CAYOVC010000071.1:0-10609 GCA_964407305.1 uncultured Bacteroidaceae bacterium
GACGGAAAAATCTTTTTGTGTCCTGTATATCAATGCCCGTGGTAGAAATGCATCTTCTCGTAATCCTTCAGCCTTGTTGATAAGATCAGTAAGGGTCATCTCCTCTTCCAGGGCATAATCGCCGGGACGGAATACAGCTCCCTCAACTGTGACCCTGTTCTCAAATCGGTGAAGAATAGGGGCAACAGGAATGGAATCGCCATCCTGCAAAGCAAAAAGATCGGACTCCTCATTCTTCAGATTCAGCAGTTTTCTTTCCGAATCCGTTTTGCGATAAACAGTGAGTGTTTTCCGGAATGCTTTAGCAGAAAATCCTCCTGAATAATTAATCAGATCAGTTAAAGTCTCATCTTCCTGTATTTCGTATAATCCCGGACGTTTAACTTCACCCGTGACATCCACCCTGGTGTTATAAGGATGTACCTTGATTACATCCTGGTCCCGCAGCCTGATATTATCATCCTGTTTTCCCAGCATGAGGAAATCATAGATATCCAGTGTTGCAATTCGTTCATTGTTCCGGATCAAATCGACATTCCTGAAAGACCCATTGATGGTTGGTCCGCCCGATGCATATAATGCGTTAAAAACAGAGGCAAAAGAGCTCAGGGTAAAGGTCCCGGGTAAATTCACTTCACCGAGCACATGGATGTTAATGCTTCTTGTGTTTCCAAGTGTGATTTGTGCATAGGTGTTTCGATTGGGACCACTCAGACCGGAATAGATGCGTGTTAACCTGTTGATTATTCTCTCATTTGCTATTTCTATGGTTAGTCCCGAGACCTGGATGGGCCCCAGGTTTTCAATATATATATTCCCTTCAGGGGAAACCGGTAAACGGTAATTTTGCTGTGAAGCACCCCATATGTCAATAAGAAGCTCGTCACCTGGACCAAGCTGGTAGTTCACAGGGGTCGGTATGTTTAATTCCGGAACGAATGTAAGTGCCCTGTTTCGGAACAGATCATATCCAAATATCCTGCTTTCAGGACCACTTTCTTCAAGTAATACTGTATCTCCCGTTTCAGCAAAAAGAGGCCAAAATAAATCTGCCTGGTCCTTCTCAATGGTACTCTTGCGGTTTCTGTCTGAGATTTCAGAAACCGTTGATTGTCTTTGACCAGACCTGAGCCTGGCCTCCAGCTTTTTGAGTTCTGCAGGTGGTAAACCGCGTGTCAGCAAGGCAGTTTTAACCTGTGATTCTGACATTCCACTCTCTTCCACCCGCTTTACAATCTGATTGAATTGGTCGTCACTGAGATTATCGATTTTTACCCTCGATAAATCGTTGGGAATATCGTCTGTATTCTGACCAATGATCTGGCTGCTGATAAAAACAGGCACTAAGCATACTTTTATATATCTGTATATCATTTAGATAACATTTAAATTTCAGTGAAATTACAAATTATTTCTTTAATCTTACATGGCTTTGCTGACTATTCAATAGTCGGGGCTGGTTCTCTGAAAAAAGAAACCCTTGTATATACGTGTTGAAGATATAAAGTTAGTTATAAAATAAAAATAAATATAAAATTGCGGTCAAACTTTAAGAATGTAAGAAATAGTGGCAACTTTAAAAAAAATATAGTAATTTCATTCCTTGCAATGTAGCTTCATTGTGTAAAATGGAAATTCAATTTGCCTGAATCGCAATTCAATCATATTCAGGCTTTTATAGTCTCTAAGTATTATGGATAAACAATCCATGCATAGAAACAGTGTTTGTTTAATGAATACCAACAGCGTTTGGGGTGGTGGTGAAAAATGGCATTACGAGACTGCCTGTTATCTTGCAGAACGGGATTACACTGTACTGGTAATTGCCAAAAGGAGAAGTGATTTGTACCATAGACTAAAGGGACAAAAGCATGTTACACTGGTTTCTATGCGTATTAACAACATGAGCTTTCTGAACCCTTTCAAGATCCTCTCTATACGGAATATACTGCGAAAAAACAGGATTTATACGTTATTTCTGGGCTTGTCCAGGGATGTGAAGTTGGGAGGGACTGCAGCAAAAATGGCAGGAGTTGATCAAATTATTTATAGGCGAGGATCAGCAGTGCCATTAAAAAATTCGATTGTTAACCGGTTCCTGTTTCAAAAAGTATTAACACATGTGATTACAAATTCCAGGGAGATTAAGTGCAATGTTTTTAAAAAGAATCCCCATATTATTGCCGATGAAAGGGTACAGATTATATATAATGGTATTGATTTAAAACAGTGGCCCCAATCCAGCAGAATCCTTAAGGAGAGGGAAGAGGGGCATATGCTGATCCTGGGAAATGCCGGCAGACTGGTCAAGCAAAAGGGTCAGGAATACCTGATTCAAATTGCAGAAGTATTGAAGCGCCGGAAAATTCCCTTCAAACTGTTTATTGCCGGTTCGGGAAAACTAGAGAAATCTTTAAAATATGATTGTCAGCAACAGGGACTTGAAAACGAGATTGTTTTTCTGGATTTTGTGGAAGATATTAGAGAATTTCTCAACAGTCTTGATATTTATCTCTCCACTTCACTGCATGAAGGCTCTTCCCATGTGATTCTGGAAGCATTGGCCTCAGGCAAGCCTGTTGTGGCATTCAATATCAGTAGCATGCCTGAAATGATTAGCGATGGTGTTTCGGGATACCTGGTGCCAATCGGGGATGTCAACGTTTTTGCTGAGAGGATCATTCGCCTGTGGCGTAATCCCGGCGAGATAGAAAAATCAAAAGACCAGGCCAGAAGACAACTGGAGGATAAATTTGATTTTTATAAGAACATGCAACAGTTGATGCATTTTTTAGAAAGATAAACGGTGAAGAGGAATTTGTTAATCATATTCATGGGATTGATCTTTACTGTCATTGATTGTCAGGTAGTTGGTCCCAGTTTCGATGTTTATTCCGGTGGTGCTGCAGGGGCCGGCAGTGATAAACCCTTCTGGAATGCTGCCAATTACTATGGAAAATATTCTTTATCACCTTTTGAATGGATTACCGGGTTGAAGATAGAGGCGGTTGACAGTACCGGTTCATTGTTCAGTATTGATTACGGAGCTGAAATTTATGACCGCTATGAGAACCAGAATGTATTGGTACTTCACCAGGGTTATGTGGCGATTAAAACCCCATTGCTGACCTTCAGGGCGGGGATGAAAGAGGAGATGATTGGAAACCAGGACAGTACCCTTTCTTCAGGGGGTTCGGTCTGGTCTGCCAACGCCCGGCCGATGCCCAAGCTGGTACTTGCAACCCCTGGATATGTTGATGTACCATTCACGAAGGGCTATGTGGAGGTCAACGGCTCCCTGGCCCATGGATGGTTTGAAAAAGAGCGCTATGTTGAAAATGTCTATCTGCATCAGAAGCATGCCCACATACGTTTCGGAGGCGATTCCCGGCTGAACGTCTCCCTTGGGCTGATCCACTTTGCCCTCTGGGGCGGGATTTCTCCCATTGAAAGGTTTGGTGAGCTGCCATCAGACCTGGATGCCTATAAACGGATTTTTCTGGCAGGATCGGGTGCTTCAGCCACTGTCGATAGTGCAGAGATCATTAACTCTCTGGGAAACCACCTCGGCGCCAGGAACTACCGGATTGATTACAAGGGGAAGAAATTTACAGCAGGGTTTTATTTTCAGACGATCTTTGAAGATAATTCGGGGATGTCAAAATTGTTTTATGAGGATGGTGTGAAGGGGTTGGTTATCCGAATGCGTGACAAGGAGAGGCTTGTGAATCATGTGGTGATGGAATATATTCAAACCACCTGGCAGTCAGGACCCGTGCATGACCTGACCGGTCCCATTAAACTAAAAGGAAATGACAACTATTTTAACCATTTTATTTATAAAAGCGGATGGTCCTACATGGGCATGACCCTGGGTACACCACTGATCACCTCACCGGTTTATAACGATGAAAATGTGACCGGAATGACCAATACCCGGGTCAAAGGATACCACCTTGGATGGGGAGGAGTAGTTCAGGGGTTGAGTTATCGTACCTTTTTCACATACAGCATCAACAAGGGAACATACAGCAGTCCCATTGATCCGCTGAAACAGCAGCTTAGCTGGTTTGTTGAGACCACCCTGCCGGCTATCTGGAAGGGGATAGACCTGAACATCATGCTGGCGGCTGATATTGGTCAGATGTATGGCAATAACATTGGGATAAATCTTCTCTTCAGAAAGAGATTCATGCCTTTTTATAAATGATTATAGAAGAAGTTTCAGGATCCATGCATTTTTTATTCATCCGGTAAAATCATCCAAAGAAAACAAGCATGAACAGATTACCTGCGAATTTTTTTTCTATTGTACCTGGCTTGTCTGCGTTTCTGCTTTTTGTAGGACTTGGTCCCTTTGAATTTCGTACGGTTTCTGGAGTACTCGGACTTGTCCTGCATCATCAGCCCCTTTCTTTGGGTCTCTATCCTACTTTGCCGTGTTGTTGCACACGACGGAAAGATACAGCTGAGAATAAAGACCAGGAACACGCCCGCAATAAGATGTCTGCTGTTCAATTGTTTCATGGTAACTGTTTTTTATGTACCAGTTGATCAGGATGATTCAATCCGTACCTTCATGTAACGTAATAAATCAGAAAAGGTTATAACCTGTTTTTTAATCAGGCTTTAGAACCGGTTATGAGCAGCAATCCTGCAGTAAACAGCTGCCATGGAAAACTTCCTGGAAGATGCCTCTGAACCGATTCCGTAAGGTGGTGGACTCCGGTCCAAATTCCTCCATTCTTTTATTGTAACGACAGAAGGATCAAAGCTTTTCGGACTCTTTCCTGGCCTGCGCAACAATTGCATCGCCTTTCGTCTCAGCCTCTTCGATGAGCCTGGCCGACTGTCGTTCAGCCTGTTTTACCAGCTCGTCGGCAGTTCTCTTCGCAGCGATCTGTTTCAGCGGATTGCTGCCGGCATCTTTGATCAGTTGTTCTCCCTGTTTTTCGGCCTCTGCCACCAGCTTATCGCCAGCCTGCTGTGCCTCTGCCACCAGCCTGACCTTCTCAGCCTCTGCATTTTCAATCAGCTCAGCAGCCCGGGTGGTCATCTCCTCCCGTACCTCCTCTTTCACCTCATCCTTCACCCGTTCAACCTCTTCAATGACCTTCTCCTTCACAGCCTCTTTCACAACCTCCTTCACCGTTCCCTGTCCGCCTGTTAGGTTCCCCCTGAGGTCGGTCCTTACCCTGGGGTCTTTAAAGGTCCCCGTGATATTTGCCTTCACCCTGATATAATCCGACTGCGGCACGGCGAATCCCGCTCCGGCAGCCAGGGCACTCACACTGCTCATCATCTCATTGGCAGCCGCGCCCATATCCTTCTTTGCAATGTTCATATCAAGGATGTAGTCCATGGTCTGGTCGATCCCGTGGGACCCGGATGCAACGATCTTCGAGCTTTCAAAGTTCATGTCGAACGGCTCCACGATCACCCGGCCATTGCGCACAGCGAACCTGATATCGGCCCTGTCGAGCTCCAGGTTCTTCAGCTTCTCATTTTTAAGCATGCTGCTGAGTTTTTCGAGCGATGCCGGCTGCTCCACCTTCAGGTTGCGGGCATAGAGGTGACCATTGGCATCGATCGACTCATACAGTGGGTTGAAAGAGGCATCCAGCAGCGTCGTCAGATCCACCTCCACATTGGCTGTCCCTTTGCAGTATTGCGCCACCGGCGCCAGTGTTTTGATGGTCATGAACGTCTCATAGGAGGAGGGAATATCGACGCCAATCATGTTCAGTTTCACATCAGCCCTCGTGAACTCCTCCCGGGTATCCACCACACCGTCGACCGATACATTGCCTTTCAGTACATTCATATGAAGTCCGGCGAGATTGGCAACACCATCTGTTACGCTCACCTTTCCAGCCAGGTTTTCCACTGCGATGTTATCGTACAGCACTTTTTTCAGGTCGAGCGTCATGTTGAAATCGATGTTCTCCGGTATTTTCATTACCGGCGGGACCGCGAGGGAGTCGGCCGGTACCGCTGGCGACCCGTCACCGGAGCCCTCACCAGTCGCACCCTCTGCTGAAGCCATCTCTGTAGCAGGGGAACGCTCTTCCTCTTCCAAAAACTCATTGGCATCCAGCAGTTTTGACGACACATTCAACGATCCTGCCACCGTTTGGCCCTCGAACACATACGGTATAAAATTGGTCAGTCGTCCGTTTATTTGCAGATCGGATGTCCCCAGCAGCAGGTCGACCGTCTCCAGGTTCACGAACCGTGGTGTAAAGATCATCGACATCTTCTGCAGTTGCACCGGGACCGGAATATCGGGTGCCTCGATCAACACTCCTTCGATAGTCAGTCGCCCGTCCAAATCTACCTGCTCATATTGCTCCTTCTCAATATATGACATCCTTGTGTCCCAGTTTAGGTCGGTATCGAGTCTGCCCGATAGGTTGAGCTCCTCCATCGGAACGATATCCTTCAGGGTGGCAAAGTCGATCATCCCTTTTACCATTCCGGCCACATGCATATCGCTGAAGGGGGTGGCAACCTCCATGGAGATATCGAACGGGTTTCCACCCAGGAGCAGGTGGAACCGGTCGAGGCTCACGGTGGTGGCATCCATGTTGGCACCGCTGTAGTTTACTTTCAGTGCAATCTGCACATCGGAAACATCTTTCGGCAGATCGGGATAGGAGAAGAAGCCATCCCTTACCGAGAGGTTCAGGGTGATATCGGGCAAGATGGAGTCCTTCATCACTCCGGTAACGGTCCCTTCCAGAGCGAGTAATCCTGAGCTTTCCAGCGATTCAAAATCCGACAGGTAGATGGCCGGCACCATGGAGAGCAGCGTGCGGAAGGAGGTTTCGCGGGCAAAGAACCTGATGTCGGGAACAATGGAGCCGTCAGCCGGCATTTCCACGCTTCCTTCAGCGCCGAGGACGAGTCCGTTGAGCCGTATCTCACTCTCTTTCAAGGTGTAGATGCTATTCACCATATCAGCCCCGGCAAGCAGCTCCATTTCGAGTTCCCCGTTTTTCATGTACCGTATTCCACCGGAGGAGGCATCGATTCCGCGAATATCCATTGCCAGTTCGACGTCGGACTCCTTCATGGCGAAGTCGCCTTTTACCTCCATGCTGAAATTTTCGACGGTGGCTTGCAGATCAGCCGACTGGTCATCATAGCTGATCTTTCCATCGCGGATCGCGAACAACTTCAGGGCAATGCCCATGGATGTGGTGGACGCCGCTTCTGTCCCGCTGTCGGTCTCCTGCTGTGTCACCGGGCGTTCAGCTAAAACATCTTCCTCCTCCGCCGGGGGCACAATATCGTAATTGGCCGATGCGTCGGACAGAATGAGGGCATTGATCTGCGGTTGGTCGAGGAGGATCGATTTCACAACGACCTCCTTTTTGAGGGCGGTGAAGGGGCTGACCCTGAGTTCGAAACGGTTGAGGCTGAGGAGGGTGTCTCCTTCGAAGGGTGGATTTCCGATGACGGTGAGCCCGTGCAGGTTCACGCTGAGGTCGGGGAAACCCCGGAAGAAGGTGAGGCTGAATTTCGACCAGTTGACTGTGGCTTCGACCTGCTTGTTGACCTCCTGTTTTACGAGTGACTCGATCTTCGATCTGAAGAGAAAGGGGAGGGTGATGAGCAGGATCAATATGACTCCGAGGGTGATGGCGAGGATGCGGATGACCTTTTTCATGGTACGGCTCTTTTAGGTTTAGATCAAAATTAGTGAATTATTAAATGGAAGAGAAAGTTATAGGATTAAACCGTTGAAAATGTTTAAAGTTATTGTGAGCGCTATTGCAGAATAACCGGGGAGGTATAACAATATCCCCGAAGAGGCTGGTTGAATTGCTGTGGGTACATGAGGCCAAAAAAAGAGGCTGTCTGTTTTGACAGCCTCCGTTATATCTTTTATTGCCTGGTAGTTGTTTACAGCTTAAAAAACGTATCTGGCAGAAAACGCACCACCATCTCCCCTGAATCCGTCGGCACCGATCAGATTAAATGCAGGTTTCCAGTCGATGCTCAGGTTGATCGGGATCTCTTCGAAGGTATATTCTAATCCCAAAATCAAATCTACACCGATAACGATACTGTTTCCAGCAGTTACCCAGGTTGCATAAGCATCATCCCATACGCCCAGGTGACCTCCAACGCCATAGAACCAGTTGAGCCGGTCCACATCAAAGGCTCTCCACTTGTGTAGTTCATAAAGTGCGGTAATGTTGAATCCCTGCCAGCGGGTAGTTGCAATTCCTTCAACTGCACTTTTTCCTCCGAGAAAATGTTTGATCGTGACGCCATTGTAGAGTCCTGCCCTCAAACCGGCAGCGGTTTCATATTCCTGTGCATTGATGGTTGTTGTCATGGCAGCAATGACAATGAAAGCTAAAAGAAACTTTTTCATATTGCTTTAGTTTTAGGTTTTAAAATTATCGAAATGTTAAAACAAATATAGGATTTAATATGCATTCAGGAAAATTATTCCCATTCAAAGGGTGTTACCTGGTAAACATAATAATTCAGCCAGTTGGTAAATAACAGGTTGGCATGTGCCCGCCACCGGATCACCGGCTCCATGGAAGGATCATTCCCCGGAAAGTAATTTTCAGGTACATCAATGTCCAACCCTTTGGCCAGGTCTCTTTCATATTCGTTTTTGAGCGTAAGCGGATTATATTCTAGATGCCCCGAAATAAATATCTGTCGGTTATCCTTTGATAGAACAATATTTGCACCGATCTGCTCCGACCATGCAAGCAGGGTCAGGTCGGGATGTTTTTTGATATCTGCGATCCGGTTTTCGGTGTACCTGGAATGCGGAGCAGGAAAAACATCATCAAATCCGCGCACAAGATGGTGTCTGCGGTCGGTGATCCGGTGATCAAATACCCCGAAGATCTTTTTGGGCAGTTCATATTTTTTTATTCCATAATGGTAGTATAGTCCGGCCTGTGAACCCCAGCATATATGGAGTGTGCTTGTTACATTGGTTTTACTCCACTCCATCACCTCACATAATTTCTCCCAATAGTCAACCTCCTCAAATTCAAGCAGCTCTACCGGTGCACCGGTGATGATCAGTCCGTCGTACTTTCTGTGTCTGACCTGCTCAAAGGTTTTATAAAAGATCTCCATGTGCTCCCTGGGGGTGTTTTTCGATTCATGCACATCCATATACAACAGGTCGAGCTCCACCTGCATGGGTGTATTCGAAAGGTTCCGTATCAGATCGGTTTCTGCTACTTTCTTTACGGGCATGAGGTTCAGCAGTGCAATTTTCAGCGGACGAATATCCTGCTGTGTCGCCCGTTCCTGCTCCATCACAAAGATGTTCTCCTTTTTGAGCTCCTCAATGGCAGGCAGATTATTTGGAACATTAATTGGCATGGCACAATAGGTTTGTCGTAATAAAACTTAACAAAGATAGGTAACAAGTTGTTAAGTTTTCTGTAAAAAAAGTTTCAATTCAGAATTATTATTCCCATGAAGGATACTTTATGGGCTTGATTCAAGGCCTATATTTCAATATAATTCAGAGGGTTCTGCCTGAGCAGGTTTCTGTACTCGCTGATCTTAACCCAATATATCACCCAGCAGACAGCTGCACCGAGAACCGCCAGAAACCCAAGCATGGGAATAACACCGGCAGTAAGGAGGATACAATAGGCGATTCCGTAGTTGTAGCCCGGTCTTTGTTCTGCGCTTCGGATATTTCTTTTATTGAATTCCATGTAAAGAGAATCTGCCATTCGAGCAACGATAAAATATTGCCAGATGATTCCAAACAGGGGGATCAGGGAGAGCCATACCTGCTCCGGCTGCATCCTGCGGTTTTCACTGCTGATCTCACGAAGTGTACCCTGAAGCGTTAACAGGTAAAATATGATTGGAAATGCGGTAACCAAAATAAAGACCGCCATAAAGATCAGGGCCGCAGGTCCGCTGATAGCAAGCAGTTTCGGGTTCGGTAGTTCTAGTAACATCTTTGGTTTCTTTTCGACAAATGTACTATTTGTATCTGTTTTTTTACTCCGGGTATTAAATATAGGGATAATATAGATCAATTAGGAAGTGTCGGACAGGCAGGCGCCTGCATGAAAGAATTCAATCACGTTGCTTCTCATGGATTTTTTCCGGCTCATCTCTCAACAGGTTACTCCAAAGACTTTCACAGGTGGATAATCTTTGCTATTTTCGCTCTCTCTTTTACAGAATGGCTCTATGACGAAAAAACGATCTTTTGTTGCCCGGCTTCTGAATGCCACGGAGAAAGTTGGAAATGCGTTGCCACATCCTGCAACGCTTTTTTTGCTGTTTGCACTATCTGTGCTTCTCTTCTCTTTTATTGCCTACCTGTTTGATTGGTCGGGGATTCATCCCGGTACTGGAGAAGAGATCAGGGTTGTGAACCTGCTCTCCAAAGATGGTTTTCACAGGATATTGCTCGAAATGGTCGATAATTACACCGGTTTTGCACCGCTTGGTATTGTGCTGGTAGCCATGTTGGGGATCGGTATTGCTGAGGGAAGCGGACTGATCGGTGCACTGATCCGCATGCTGGTGCTTTCGGCGCCCAGGCGACTGCTTACCTTCGTACTGGTTTTTGCCGGGATTGTTTCGAACTTTG
>CAYOVC010000072.1:0-10579 GCA_964407305.1 uncultured Bacteroidaceae bacterium
AGAGCAGCTGCGAGGATCTGCAGGTTTCCGAAGGTATGAGTGATCCTGATCTGTGGATTCCTTGAAAAGGATTGCAGCGGTGTGCCGGTATTAAACGAGACCGTACCCGGGAAGCATCCTGTAACGAACAGCGGGTTCCAGAACTGTCCGGTGAGAAGTTCGGTATTTTCCCAATTGAGCTTTATCATTGCATGCCGGAGCCGAAACAGGTTGATGTTGGCGTTGGCCTGTGCAAAGAAATCACCCTCTATGACTCCTGATGTTTTTGCACCAAATGCATCCGGACCAGTGATTGAGGCGGTTAATCTCGTCTGCACAGCCAGGAAGTTAAAGTTGGGTTGTGCATTGATATCAACCAGGTTCATGGAGAGCACCTCCGGAGATGGCCAGAGCAGGAAATGGCCCTCTCTGGCTGCCACTGTTTGCCTGGAGTCCCAGAAAAAGTCATTTTTAACAAAACCGGAGATCTTTACGCCAAATTCCGGCTCTTTCTCCTGCGCACTTAGCGGGGTTCCACAAAAGAGAACGGCAAGGACGAGGAAGGATAATACTTTCATAAACTGCATAACTATATGATGTTTAAGTGATTTATATGTAAGTAGCGCTTGTTTTTCGTTATCATTCATTTTTCATAAAAACCCTTTCCAACAGGATGTAGGCTTTTTACCATAAAAGTAAGCATTTACTGTAACTTAGGTCATCTCCTTTTTTGAATCGATATGCATGATCTCAAATGGGTTATTTTAATCCTGTATTTTATCCATTTTTCATATCGATCCAAATGGTCACTTGTTATTCCAGCCTTTCCGGTGGAAACATCCGTTCAATAAAATTCCGTTTTCTATGCGGCTGACCCAACAGGGTATTCAGGTTATTCTCTGCTGCCAGGTTCCTGTCCCATAACTCCAGCGCTTTTTCATAGCAGACCGCAGCAGAGTCGTACTTTTGCCGGTGCCGGTAAACCATGCCCAGGTTGGTATAGCCCACCGATAGCCGGCGATTGATCTCTGCCTGTGCCTCCATAATTTCAGCAATGCGGCTGTTTAGAAAACGTTCCCGTTCTTCCGCGTTGTATTGTTCAAGTCCTTCCATGAATGTCCCGGAAACGGCCTGGCGGACCTGTGATTCATCCAGGTCTTTAAAATTATCTTTCCATGATTCGTAAATGCTGATACCCATTCGGACAGCCTTTTCAGCTTTTTTGACAAGCGAATCGCGCTCATGGCCCGTGTAGGCCTCCCCAAACAGTCCCATGGTAAGCCAGGCTGCCGCTCTGTTGTTATATAAAACACCCACTTCAAAGGAGTTGTCGTAATGATCCACAGAACGATAAATCGATTCAATGGTGTCCATAAGTGCGAGGACCGAATCAAACTGATTTGCAGCGGCAACACTGTTATAGCTTTTGTAAAGCTCGCGTGCAGGCCTGATCCTCGGATCAACAGAGGAGTCTTTTTCCCTGTAGAACTTCTGCAGGATGATCACAGCAATTACAACAAGAACACCCATGACTAGTATGAGTGTTCTTGCGGATTTACCAATTCGGACCATTAAGAATGTACATTTTCAACCAGGAATTTACGTATCTCAATTGGAGTTTCCCTGGTCATTTTCGACACAACGATATTCACAATGATAGCCAAAGGTGCACCGAATATAGCAAAATACCAGGCCTCCAGCCAGTAGCTGATGAATTCATGTGCCGGCAGCACGGCTCCCATTTTACCTGCAATAAAGTAAGTCAGGGCCACAACAGAGACCAGTCCGCCTGCAATCAGTCCGGCAATGGCACCCTGCTTGTTTGATCCGCTCCACCAGATGCCGAGGAGGAACAACGGGAAGATGGTACAACCAGCCAGCGAGAAGGCCACAGCAACCAGTTCGCCGATCAAAGCCAGCTCGGCCAGGGCAATAACCGTTACAATAATGGCCATCAGGATCGTTCCCAACCTGGCAGCGATCAGCTGGTTCCGTGGTTTGGCATCCGGATTGATCACCTTCACGTAGAGGTCATGCGCAAAGGCAGATGACCCCGCAACAAGTAGTCCGGAGACCGTTGAAAATGCAGCTGAAACACCACCGGCTGCGAGCAATCCGACGATCAGCGGGTGCACATTTCCAAGCTGTGCGGTGTAGACCACGATCGCGTCTTTTGCCAGCTTTCCCACTTCCGGATTGGCAGAGAGGATCTTTCCAAAGGCGGCATATGCCGGGGCGCTCCAGTAAAGGATGCAGATGAAGAAGAGTCCCCATACCACCGACCAGCGTGCATCACTTGCCTTGGGAACGACATAGAAACGCTGGATCACATGGGGGAGTCCGGCGGTGCCAACCATCAGCGAAAAGGCAATCGCGATCCACTGGAAGAAGGTTTTTCCGGTGGCAGGATCCCATGGCATGGCAAATTCCGGGGCAGGGGCCATGGCGAATTCGTGACCGAGACTGTTAAAGAGCTGACCTGTTTCAGCGAGGGGGACACCCGAAACGATATCTGTAACGAGGGACCCATATCCGATCTGTGGCAGTACCCAGAAGTAGTCAAATTTGAAGTGAAGGATAAAAAGAGGAATCAGAAATGACGTGATAATGATCACATACTGGATCTGCATATTTTTTGTTACCCCCAGCATTCCCGAAATGAGCGTATAGGCCAACACCACCGTTCCCCCGATAATTACTGCGAGGGCATATTCGATCCCGAGGATCCATTTAAACATCAGTCCGATACCCCCAAACTGTCCGACACAATAGGCAATGGAGATAAAGATCGCGATAATGGCGCCTACCGCCCTGAGTGATTGGGAGTAGTAGCGGTCGCCTATAAAATCGGCTGCGGTATATTTTCCGTATTTCCGGATCTGACCGGCCATCAGGACGAGCAGCAATACGTAACCACCGGTCCAGCCAACCACATATGCCAGACCATGATACCCCGAGCCATACATCAGGGCTGCCATTCCCAGGAAGGAGGCGGCGCTCATCCAGTTGGAGGCGATTGCCATGCCCGACCCGACCTTGGAGATCCCCCGGCCGGCGGCGTAATAATCGTTGGTATTCTTTGCCCGGAAGAGGACTCCAACCATGACAAACAGCACCAGGATGAACAGAAGAATAATTGCAGGTCCGGTCTGAAACCTTCCTTCCAGTTCGGTGGCAGTTGAAGCGGCCATGGTCAGCACAGGGATACCGAGTAAAACGAGTAAGCTATATAGTTTTTTCATGATGATCGAATTTTAAAATCAACAGGTTAGTCCACAATTCCCAGTATCTTGTTCCTACGGTCGGCCCGCACGCAATAAAGCCAGCAAAGACCTATAAACAGGATCAGCAGAAAAACTGACGTGTAGAAGTAGTGGAAAGGGAAACCGAGAAATTTTGTGTCTGTAAGTACAGACTGGTTGTGGACAAGGTACTTTTGCATGATGGAGGGAAGTCTGCTTATCGCCTCATCAGACAGGGATCCGATGCCCTGCGTGGTCAGTTCCAGGGGAAGTATCCGGGTCAGCGGATCATCTGTTGAAAGCGCAATGAGCGGAGTGAATTTTTTTGCAATCCCGTTTTTTGCATCCAGGTAAAAAGGATCATTGAATGCAATACCGTCGGTTTTCAGTGTTTCGAAATCAGATACCTCCTTTGCGATTTCCGGTTGTATGGATTCAGGCACCAGGCGGAAGGCGGACCAGCTCATTGATCTTGAGAGGACCAATCGTTCATCCTCTGTAATGGCAATTTTTCCCAGGACTGACAATGTGGACCGGGCGAATGCCTGAAGTTCATCTTCTCCCGCAGTACCATCCTTGATGCTTTCCCAAACATTTTCAAAGGCGATCAACGGTGGTTCAGGGGTTGGTTTCTCCAGCACCCGCAGTGCAATCTGGAACCCGAATATGGCAATAAACCAGATGGCTGTGAGCCATATCACAATGCTTCTGTTGAAGCGGGCCCGTTCGGTGGTTGGTTTGAAAAAGCTAATGTGATAGCCGTTGTCAGCGTCTTTCATAGTTTTATAGGGTCGTTATTGGGTTAACAATAGGGTTTAAATATATATGAAAATCTTTAAAATGAAATATAAATAGTTTATTATTTAGAGGAATTAATATTAACAATTTGCTAATCAATAAAATGAGGTGATTTGTTATTTAGATTTTTATTTTCGGTCTGAATATCCGAATCCTTTAATACGGGAGGTTGAAACACCAGCGGTACTTACCATGGAAACCCAATATTACGGTCCTTTATGTAAGTAATCTGTTTTAGCATATTTTTGGTCCGCATCTGCACTGTTATTAAAGGATAGAGCCATTTCTGCCGCCTCTGTACGGGTGTCCCATATCCCAATCGACCGGTATATTTTCTGGTATTATCGGCTTTTATTGTTAATTTTGCTGGCATGGATAAAATGGCAGAAAAAATAATTTTTAATGAAGCGCAACAGGCGATTGCGGATAAAATTGAGAAAAACCAGGATATTTCACATTGGCGCAACTGGAAATGGCAGTTGAAGCACTCGATCAGGACTTTGGAGCAGTTTGAAAGGCTTACTGGTATTCGGTTTGAAGTGGAGGAGCGGAAGGGACTTTTAAAGACTTTTGAGAAGTTCCCTCTATCTGTCACACCCTATTATCTCTCCCTGATCGACCCGGTCAATTTCAGGAATGATCCGGTATTTAAACAGGCCTTTGGTGGTGTTGAGGAGCTGATAACTGCGAACTCAGAGTTAAAGGATCCTCTTTCGGAGGAGCATGACAGTCCGGTCGAAGGGATCACCCACCGGTATCCCGACAGGGTACTGTTCCATGTCAGCAATATCTGCTCCATGTATTGCCGTCACTGTACAAGGAAGAGGAAGGTTGGGGATGTTGATTTTGTGCCGTCAAGGGACCAGCTTAGAAAGGGAATTGAGTATATCAGGAAAACACCGCAGGTGCGTGATGTGCTGCTGTCGGGTGGCGATCCCTTTATGTTATCCGATAAGCAGATAGATTGGCTGTTGTCGGAGATCAGCAGTATTCCGCATGTGGAGGTAATCCGTATAGGAACGAGAATGCCGGTGGTATTACCATACCGGATCACAGATAACCTGGTTAGGGTTCTTAAAAAATACCAGCCCATCTGGATCAACACCCATTTTAATCACCCCAAGGAGATTACCACGTCATCGAAGGAGGCCCTTGCCAGGTTGGCCGACGGCGGATTGCCACTGGGCAACCAGTCTGTCCTGCTGGCCGATGTAAATGATTGTCCACGCATCATGAGATCGCTGCTGCACAAGCTGGTAGAAAACCGGGTGCGTCCCTATTATCTTTACCAGTGCGACCTCGCAGAGGGCTTGTCGCATTTTCGAACACCCATTGGAAAGGGCATTGAGATCATGGAAAGCCTGGTGGGTCACACCAGCGGGTTTGCCCGACCGACATATGTAATCGATGCTCCCGGCGGTGGAGGGAAGATCCCTGTGATGCCCAATTATATCATCTCCTGGTCAACAAACAGGGTTGTTCTCAGGAACTATGAAGGGGTGATAACCACTTACAAGGAGCCCGACAGTTATGAACCGAAGATGTGCGACAGGGATTGTGAGAGGTGTACCCTGGAGCTCGAGCTTGGTGAGGGGGATGAATCTGATGCAATTGGTATAGAGAAATTGCTGTTGGATGCCAACGATACGATCTCTCTTGTTCCGGAAAACAACGAAAGATTGCAGAGGAGGGAGAACAATGACGGATAAGATCGAAAGTATTGGAAAGAATACAATCATACAGCATGGCGACCTGAACAAAAGGATCTACCTGATCAAACTTGACAAGCGGGATGTTGGGGAGGTGATTCCGCAATTGAACGCGCTGGCAAGGGAGCAGCTTTATTCAAAGATATTCTGTAAAGTGCCGGCCTGGGCCGCCCCGGTCTTCAGTGCTGATGGATTTGTTATGGAAGCTTTCATTCCCCGTTTTTACGGCGGAAGTGAAAATGTCTGTTTTATGTCGAAATTTCTTCATTCCGACAGGTTACTCGGGATGGAGGTGGATCAGTTGATCGCCTTTAGTACCCTGCTTTCGGAATTCGCAGGTAAAACGTATGAATTCACTGCTGCTTCACAAACAGGTAATCCTGTAAAAGAGCTACGGGAAGAGCGGGCTGAAGAGGTTGCGGATGTGTATGGACAGGTATTTAAGAGCTACCCGTTTCCAATCAGCGATCCGGATTATATCCGCGATACCATGCGCAAGCATATCCGCTATTTTGGTGTGGAGGAACGGGGACGTTTGATCGCTCTTTCATCGGCTGAGATGGATCGTGATAACAGAAATGTTGAGATGACCGATTTTGCGACTTTACCGGAGGCACGAGGTAAGAGGTTGTCGCTGCTTTTGCTTGGGGCCATGGAACAGGCAATGCACGATGCGGGAATGGTCACGCTGTATACCATTGCCCGGCTCAACTCTTTTCCGATGAATAAAACATTCCTTCGATCCGGGTATGTTTATTCGGGGACGTTGATAAATAACACCAATATCGCCGGGAGCATTGAGAGTATGAATGTATTGTACAAGCACCTGAATATTGATAAAAAATAAATTTGGGACTGAGATACGGTTCTATTGTGAAATCTAAATTTAAGTTATAATATGAGTTATCAGAAAGCAGAAAGGGAGTTGGATCCATATGAGAGAAAAGTGTTGAACCTGTTGGGATCAAACCGACAGCTGAAATTTGGTGAGATCATTATGCGACTTGGCCTCTCGGCCAATCATGGACAACGTGTATTGAATTCATTGCTCGATAAAAAACTGGTTGTTCATGGCGGTGGATCGAAGTATATGCGACCTGAAGAGAAGTAAATATGCACATCCTTGATCTTCTCATCATTACCACCTACCTCACGGTAATCCTTGGGGTAGGTTTCTATTTTTACCGAAGGAACAAGAACATAGATGAGTATTATGTGGGAGGCCGCAGGCTCAGCAGTGTACACATCGGTCTTTCGGTAGTTGCCACTGATGTGGGGGGTGGGTTCTCCATCGGACTCGGCGGACTGGGTTTTATCATGGGAGTTTCTGGCAGCTGGTTGCTGTTTACCGGTCTTGTCGGTGCCTGGCTGAGCGGTGTGTTTCTTATCCCATTGGTATCTTCAGTGGCCAGGGAGAGAAAATTCTTCTCTTTTCCGCAATTTCTCGGGTTTATATTCGACAAACGGGTGGCATTGATCGCAGGAATAATTTCTGCCATCGGATACCTCGGTTTTACCAGTTCACAGATCCTGGCAGGGGCAAAACTGGCCTCTTCAACCTTCGAGGGATTATCACTCCAACAGGCCCTGCTGGTAATGGGTGTGATCACGGTTGTATATACTGCTTTTGGAGGCATCAAGGCTGTTATTTATACCGACACCATTCAGTGGATCATCCTGATGGGAGGGCTGACACTGATCGGTCTGCCATTCGCCTATACAAGCATCGGGGGAATGGAAGCGATCAGGGAGACGCTTCATCCGGCCTTTTTGAAACTGAACAATGTTACATGGCAGCAACTCGTTAATTGGGCCTTCACCATCATTCCCATCTGGTTTGTAGGGATGACGCTCTACCAGCGGATATATGCCGCACGCGATACAAAGACGGCACAGAAGGCATGGTTTATTGCCGGACTGTTTGAGTATCCGCTGATGGCTTTTGTGGGTGCATTGTTGGGTATGTTTGCCCGCGTAGCGTTGGATCAGGATGTGATTACGGGTTATACGATCGCCAACATTGATCCGGAGATGGGACTCCCACTGTTGTTGAAGACCGTTCTGCCCGTAGGATTACTCGGATTGGTCATCTCAGCCTATTTTTCAGCGATTATGTCAACCGCCGATAGCTGCATGATGGCCTCTTCCGGAAATATCCTTACGGATGTTTTGAAAAAACACCGCTCCGGGAACAGCCTGAAATATTCAATGTTCCTCACCTTTGTTATCGGTGCCATAGCCCTGTTTCTGGCCTGGAAGATGACAAATGTATTGGAGCTGATGCTCCATTCATACTCGTTTATGGTGGCGGGTATGTTTGTTCCGGTATTTGTGGCGCTGGTCTCAAAAAAGCCCGACCCGACAGCAGCCCTGGCATCTATGGTAACAGGCGGTGTGGTGTCGCTCGGACTGATCATCTGGGGCATCGATCTTCCTCTCGGACTCGACCCGATTGTGTTCGGGATCTTTGGAGCGGGGTTGGCTTATATTTTTATTTATTACCTGAAGGGAAGAAGGAATACCATCTGAATCCGGGTAAGCGATTTTGCGTTATAACCATATAAAGCTGGGGTAAGCGATTTTGTGTTATATTTGATTGTATATTTGTATCAATACCAAATTGTATAGTAACCATCAATATGTCACATCATTACCATCCTCCAACGCTTTCTGAGTTTATCAATGAACAACAGACAGCCTTTCCTTATGCCAAGGGAGATCTCACAAGGCTGCTCAATCACATCGGAGTTGCATCGAAAATTGTAAACAGGGAGGTTCGGGCTGCAGGATTGGTTGATATCCTGGGGATGACGGGCAAAAGCAATATCCAGGGAGAGGATGTGATGAAGCTCGATGAATTTGCCAATGAAAAGTTTATTAAAATACTAAGCTCCAGTGGTGAAGTTTGCGCCATTGCTTCAGAAGAGAATCATGACATCATCCGGTTCAATACAGAATTTGCCAAGGGTGGTAAATATGCAGTTTGCATTGACCCTCTTGATGGCTCCTCCAATATTGATGTGAATGTTTCTATCGGCACAATTTTTTCAATATACCACAGAATTACTCCACCAGGAACCACTCCTGAGATGATTGACATCCTGCAACCGGGTAATAAACAGGTCGCAGCAGGGTATGTTATATATGGGTCGTCTACAATGTTGGTTTATACAACCGGACTGGGCGTAACCGGTTTTACATATGACCCTTCTATCGGAGAGTATTGCTTGTCGCATTTTAAAATTGAGATGCCTGAAAATGGAAAAATCTATTCCGTAAATGAGGGGAATTATAAGCAATTTTCTAGTGGAATAAGGAACTATATTGATGCATGTAAAGGCATGGAAGATGATGGATCTGATGCACTATCATCCAGGTATATCGGATCACTGGTGTCCGATTTTCATCGCAATCTGCTCAAAGGGGGAATTTATATGTATCCGTCTACCAGACTACAACCAGGAGGAAAACTGCGCCTTCTGTACGAATGCAATCCCATCGCATTTCTTGCCGAACAGGCTGGAGGAATGGCTACAGATGGAAAAGGAAACAGAGTTTTAGACATCAAGCCCGATGCCATACACCAACGGACACCCTTTTTTACCGGTTCGACGGAGATGGTCAAAAGTGTTGAGGAGTATATTCGTAGAGATGGTTAATCCAAAAGGAACAGTTTGGATCGTCACTCGTATCACTGTAAAAACCAGACAGTCAACAATTTATTCATTGTTGTCAGTAAAGAACCAGGGTCGTAATTACAGCGCAGCTAACAAGATATATTACCAGACCTTTATTCCTGACCTTCAGAAATGTCCGGATCGCTCAGTTCTCTGAAAATATAGTATCCACATCTTTCACCTTTCTATTTCTCCAGCCGCTCGGCTAGTACTTATAGATAAAAGGTCGGACGGGAACATGCTGAGTATCGGCTGGGCCATTGCCGTTTTGACAGTTATAAAATAGAATGATTATGAATTATTCTTAAAAAAAGTTAAAACCCTCTGATTATGCGGCTTATGTGATATATTTGAAAGCTTTAGCAAATTGGTGTAAAATTTGTATTATTATGCATAATGGACAGCATATCAAATAATTATAAAATCATGAAAATTAAAATTTTAGTTGCTGCTTTAATGATTGTGTCCACTGCAGGCATGTCCCAGGATCATACCGTCTGGCGAAACGGAACCGATGGAATTTATGCTGAAACCGGACTTCTCGATAAGTGGCCTGCTGCAGGTCCGGAAATCCTATGGGTATTCGAAGAGCTCGGACAGGGACATTCATCGCCCGTGGTGTCGGGTAATTATATATATACCACTGGCATGACAGATGGAAACGGATTTCTTTTTAAGTTTGATTTGAACGGTAAGCTGATTTACAAGAAGAAATATGGACCCGAATACAATGAGAGTTATCATGGTCCACGAGGATCGCCGGTGATTGCCGGGGACCTGGTATACATGATAAGTGGTTATGGCAAGGTGATGTGTCTCAAAGAATCAACTGGTGAAGAGGTATGGTCCATTGATATGGTGAAAAATTATAGAGGTAAAGTGATCAGGTGGGGATACAACGAGACACCGGTGATCGACGGCGATGTTATATACTGCACACCCGGAGGTAAAAACAATGTGTTAGCCCTGAACAGGTTCACAGGCAAACTGATCTGGAGCAGTCCGGGAAAAGGGGAACTTACCGCATACTGTACCCCCCTCCTTTTTGAACACAACGGAAGAAAGATCCTTGCTACCCACACAGAATCTCACCTGATCGGGATCGACCCCTCCAATGGTAAAATGCTCTGGTCCTACCACCAACCTAACAGATGGTCAGTTCATGCCAATACTC
>CAYOVC010000073.1:0-10386 GCA_964407305.1 uncultured Bacteroidaceae bacterium
TTCTCATCATATATATTAATAAAGTCGTATTGGATATTCTCACGCCCGTAAGCCCTGAACTCCTCCAGCAGTTCGCGGATGGAGACCTGGAACCGGACAAAATCGGGAGGCAGATCGCCGGCAAGGTAGATCCGGAAATAGACCGGTGAATCAAGGTTCCTCAGAACCTCTTTGGTGGATCGGGACAGCGTATACCTTTTCTCCGAGGTCAGATCGAGCCTGAAAAAATGATTCGACGAGATCGCTGCAATGATCAGCAACCCGATGAGCAGTGCTGCATACCTGAGTAGGTCCTCCCTGATGATCTTTCTTTTCTCCATCACTTACCAGTTTTTTCTTTGAAGTGCCAGCCGGGTCGACATAATAAACAGAAAGATCACACCGAGGAAATAGAGCAGATCGCGCGAATCGAGCACCCCCCTGCTGATAGAGTTGTAGTGGTGATCTATTCCGAACCCCGAGATCAGCAGGCTCACCTTCCCCGCACCCGCCAGTCCGCCGGCAAGATCGAATCCCAGATACATGAACAGCGACAGCAAAACGGCCAGGATAAATGCTACGATCTGGTTATCTGTGACCGCGGAAGCAAAGATACCGATGGCTGCATAGATCCCGCCGAGAAAGAAGAGTCCGATATAGGAGCCCCACGTTCCCCCGGTATCGATATTACCCGGTGGTGATCCGAGCCTGTGTACCGACCAGAAAAAGATCAGTGTGGGAACAAGCGAGAGCAGCACAAGGCTCCAGGAGGCGAGGAACTTCGCCAGTACGATCTGCAGCTCGGATACCGGACGTGTATAGAGCAGCTCCAGGGTTCCTGTTCTCTTCTCCTCGGCGATCATCCGCATGGTGATGGCCGGTACCAGGAAAAGAAAGGCCCACGGCGCTATGGAAAACAGGCTTTCTAGTGTTGCGTACCCTGTTTCGAGTACGTTCATCTGACCGGGAAACACCCACATGAAAAGGCTGTTCATGGTGAGGAAAACAATCATCACCACATAGCCTGTCAGCGAACTGAAAAAACCCCTAATCTCCTTTCCGAAAATTACCCACATCGACTCTTGGTTTTGTATCTTACACTTGTATCTTGCACATCACTTAATCATATTCCAAATCAGGCAGACTCGACCCCGGCAGGTCCTCGTAATGCATGATCCTGATATTAAAAAAATAGAACCTCAGTATATCCTTATAACTAAATCCCTGTGTCGCCATGTACATGGCACCCTCCTGACTCATTCCCACACCATGTCCGTATCCTTTTCCCCAGATCACAATCTTTCCGTCATCTTCCGGAAACATATTGAAGAAGGTGGACCTGAGTCCCCAATCCTCCCTGATGGTGGTCATCAGCAGCGAATCGCCATCGAGCACAAAATATTTTTTCCTGTGCCGCTGCTGGATATAAAGAATCTCATCCGGTATCTTTTTTGCCGACTCCATCCCTTTCTCCAGCAGGTACGCCTTCCACTTGTCGAAATAGATCGTGTCGTACCATTTAGCAGATGGCCGGTGCAATGAGTAGGGATCCATCACTGCCTGGAGGTAGTCGGTATCTTTCAGCCACACATCGGCCGCCCGTTGTGTCTCCCCACCGCTGTTGGCATGGTAGACCGCTGTGATCAGCTTGTAGTGGAAGTCGGTAACCACCTCACCGCTGGTCTCGAATACCGATTTTGCGATGCCGGGATTGTACTTTACACGACCGTGGTAGGACTGGCAATGCACGCCGTCGCACAGCGAGAAGCCCTCCTCCCTGTGGCGGTCGAAATGGTTCAGCATGTAGGTGCGGATAAGCAGCGCATGCGCCTTGTAGAGTTCATCCTCCGCATTGGGACCCACCTCCGCCTCCAGCACCCCGGCAATATACTTATCGAAATCCACCTGATTGATAATCTCCAAAAAATCAGAGCCGGATGAGAGCAGCAGGTCATCGTCGTACGACCACGATTCAAGCGCCGGGGTAACGGGCCTCAGTCTGAAAGCACTGTTCATCTGAAGGCTTTTAAATTCTATCTGGTCGAAATTTCCAAACACCCGCCCGGAGCTGTGCAGCCTGACGCTGTCACTCTCGAGCGTGGCAAAAAGGATATCACCCTCCCTGAATGCACCAATGCGCTTTTCCCCATTCAGCACCGCGTACTCACCTTTCGTGCAGGAGACAGCCACCGACCGCACCACCTCATCGTGAAAGAGTCCGATCCTGATCACCTGTGCATGGGTGGTTACCTGCGTAACTGCCAGCGTGATCAGCAGGCACAGCGGTCCCACCAACGATCCGATATTTCTATACTGCCAATTTCTCATCTATCCCAATTTTTCAACCATTTTTCGTGCAATCCGCCGGGAGGTGCCCGCTTCACCCGTCAGCGCCCTGATCCGTCTGTATCCCTCCCCTATTCTTAACCTGTGATCATCATCATTTATTATGCGGGACAGCTCTTCGCGGATCCCCTCTTCGAGTCCGAACTGCAGGATCTCCCTCACCAGCGCTTCGCCATAAATGAGATTCACCAGGCTAAAAAATTTGAAATTAACAAATATTTTTCCAATGCTGTACATCAGCCTGCCTGTCTTATAAACCACCACCTGCGGCACATCCAGCAATGCGGTCTCCAGCGTTGCCGTTCCAGAGGTGACAACGGCTGCAACAGACTGTTCGAGAAGGTTGTAGGTATGATCATACACGATAGCGATATTGGTACCTGAGAGCAGACTGTTGTAAAGGTGCGGGCTGACCGCAGGGGCTCCTGCCACGACAAACTGGTATCCGGGAAAACTATCTGAGGCGCGTATCATCTCCGGGAGGCAGGCCCGTATCTCCTGAACGCGGCTTCCTGCCAGCAGGGCGATGATGGGCCGGTCGGGAAGACTGGCAGAGGCCAGGAACGCTGCACGGTTGAGCTTCTGCTGCTTAAAGTTGTCTATGGCATCGGCAAGCGGGTTCCCGTGGTACTCCACCTTCATGCCGTTCTGCCTGAAAAATTCAACTTCGAAGGGAAAAATTACAAACAGCCTGTCGACAAACCGTTTCAGTAATTTGATCCTGGATCTCCGCCAGGCCCATACCTTCGGGGAAATATAGTAGAAAACCTTTATACCGCGTTTCGAGGCAAAACGGGCCATCCTGAGGTTGAACCCTGCATAATCGACCGGGATCAGCACATCGGGATCATACGCTTCGATGGCGCGCCTGGTATTTTGCAGGATATTCCTGATCCTGTTGAAATGACAAATTACAGCGGTGAGGCCCATGAAGTTCATCTCTTTATAGTGTTGCAGCGGATGTTTTTGCGCAACTGCCTCCATGCGGTCGCCTCCAACGAACAGGAAATCTGCTTCAGGATCCTCTTCCTGAAGTCCATGCATCAGTGCCGATGCATGTAGATCGCCTGAGGCCTCACCTGCAATGAGAAAATACTTCACAGCTTAAATAAATTTAACGATCAGCATGACAAAAGCCAGGATAAAGGTAGCGATGATCACCCCCCTGGCTGCCCGGTTCATATTCAGCCAGATAAAGATAAAGAAAAGCAGCAGGTTGGGCAGGGCGCTCAGACTGATCAGTCCGGAGAGCCTGTTCATCATCCGGAACTGGCTGAAATATTCACCGATCGTGTTGTCGGAAAGGATCAGCCAGGAGACCAGGAAGGCGATTGCCGGAAGCAAAACAGCGGCAATGAGTCCGGGCAGCGGACGGTCGTATTTAACGGTTGCTTTCATTATAGACTCCGGATTTTTCCCACTCCTTCAGTTGCGTGATATGCTCATGTGCGGTGAAGTCTGACTGAATCGGCACAACCGAAAGGTAGTTGTTTTGCAGGGCCCATTCGTCTGTATCGGTCGCATCGGGTTCGCGGTTGATGAAAGTGCCTGTGAGCCATGAGTAGCGCGATCCCCGGGGATCCTCCCTGATCTCGAACGACTCCCTCCAGTACCCGTTGGTCTGCCGGCATACCATGATCCCCCGGAGCTCCTCCCTCGCAACGGCCGGGATGTTTACGTTCAGGCAGATACCCTCGGGCAGTCCTTTATCGATGGTCTGACGGATCACCTGTTTCACGAATGGCTCAGCAGCTTCAAAATCGGCATCGGGTCTGTAGTCGAGTAAAGAAAATCCAACGGAGGGGATTTGATGAATGGCACCTTCAAGCGCTGCTGCCATGGTGCCGGAGTAAACCACGCTTGTCGATGAATTGGTGCCGTGGTTGATTCCTGACAGGAGCAGATCGGGTTTGCGGTCCAAAATACTGCAGAGCACCATCTTCACCCCGTCGGCAGGCGTTCCCTTCAAAACGTATCTTGTGATCTCCGGCGTATCCTCAATTTTCTTGTACCTGATCGGATCCTTGATCGTTATGGAATGTGATTTGGCCGACTGCGAATCGGAGGCGGCGATCACCACTACATCACCAAACTCTGCTGCGATCCTGGTTAACATGGATAAACCCTTCGCCTTGTAGCCGTCATCATTGGTGACCAGTATCAACGGCCTGCTGCTATTCTTCCCCATTTTGCTCTCAGTTTTAAAAATACAAAAATATTGAAATTGCCGGAGTTAGCGAATATTATTCGTAATAAAACGAAAGTTTCCGTGAACAACAAGCGGTTACGGATGTCGATAGTGGTGTGGGCAATGATGTAGATATAACAATCCTGCCGCCGGGAAGTTTTACGGATGCGGCGCTGACCTATGTGGTGATCGGGGCAAGGGAAGAGAACAACTGGATCTTCGTCAGACACAGGGAGCGGGATAGCTGGGAACTCCCTGCCGGTCATATTGAAGAGGGTGAACAGGCCGGCGATGCCGCCAGGAGGGAACTGTTCGAAGAGTCGGGTGTTACGGAAGCGGACCTCACTGTTTTGAACGATTACATCGTGCGTATCGGCGGCAAGGTAAACCATGGAAGAATCTACTATGCGGCAGTGAAAAGGCGCGGTCCCCTGCCGGAGTCGGAAATCGCAGAAATTCAAATTTCTGAAGGGAGCCCTGCTCCCGCTACCTATCCTGAAGCACACAAACTGTTCATCCATCTGCTCGAAACATACATTCGTCAAACTCCCGGGAATTGTGGATAATTACCCATATGCTGACATTGAAATAGTTTTAATTTTACCCGTGGCCATATTTCAACCACTTTAATTTTGAGCGAATAAGTCGATTGTTAAATGAAAACATCAACTCGGTGAGCCGTCTATTAACAACGTTCGACAGCAGCCTTGGGTTACTGGTTCTTACCGTGGAAAATGAACTTACACCAGGGGCAGTAATCGATTACTATAATGACCTTGGGAAAAACAAGGATTACCCGAGGGACCTGAAGGTGATCTGCTTTGTGACGGCCACAAATTACATAGTGAAACCGGATGATCTGGACGAAATGGTGGGTGCCCTGGAAAAAGCATGTGAAAGTTACAAGATGCTCTCAGAGGCCTTTGTGGCTGAGGATCCCTACTCTACAGTTATTACTACCCTCTTCTCGGAAAAGGCCAAAATGGCAAACTACCGCTCCAAAGTTTTCTCAACGAAAGAGGCGGCCCTGCAATGGCTGCTGAAATAGTGTCTGCAGCTATTGATCTAAATGGAAAGGCTCCGGGAGTGATTCTTCGGTAAATTTTCTAATTTTGTGGTGCGTTTAACAGATTCCGTATCTGGCGCACTCCTTATGAAGGAACAATTGATCAGCGGGATGTGAGGCAACAACCGGAACAAAGTGAAGCTCATGGGTCCGCCAAAGGAGGACGATTAACCCGCCGGTAACCTGAACGATATTTATATAATTTTATATCAAGTAGTTAAATAAAGAATTTACATTACAAATGAAAATTTCCTATAACTGGCTGAAAGCATATATCGGTTTTTCCATTGAACCCGTTGAACTTGCGAGGATCCTGACCAACACAGGCCTTGAAGTGGAGGGAATGGAAGATTTCGAAACGGTGAAGGGCGGACTCGAGGGTGTGGTGATCGGCAAGGTGCTTACCTGTGAGAAGCATCCCGATGCAGATAAGCTCACTGTTACGACGGTTGATATAGGTGCAGGCGAACCTCTGCAGATTGTCTGCGGAGCCCCCAATGTGGCTGTGAAACAAACAGTCCCCGTGGCAACGGTAGGGACCACACTCTATCCTGCCGGGAGTGACAAAGGTTTTGCGATCAGGTCGGCAAAAATCCGCGGTGTGAAATCATCGGGTATGATCTGTGCCGAGGATGAACTCGGACTGGGTAGCAGTCATGAAGGTATCATGGTGCTCAACGACAGCGTTCCGGTTGGGAGCCGCGCCAGCGATTACTTCCAACTTGAAAAGGATGTGGTGTTTGAGATCGGTCTTACGCCCAACCGGATTGACGGGGCATCGCATATCGGGGTAGCACGCGATATCGCTGCCTACCTGAAGCAGCAGGGCGTTCCCGCGGAATTAAAAAAGCCGGCGGTAGATGGGTTTAAAAAGGACGACGATACACTGAACATTGCGGTCACCGTTGAAAACCCGGAGGCCTGTCCGCGCTATTCGGGTGTTACACTGAGCGGGTTGACCGTGAAGGAGAGTCCGGACTGGCTGAAGAACAGGCTCAGGGCGATCGGACAGGAGCCGATCAATAACATTGTGGATATCACCAATTTTGTGCTGCACGAGACGGGACAGCCGCTGCACGCATTCGATGCGGCGAAAATCAGCGGTGGCAAGGTGATTGTCCGCACACTGCCGGAGGGCAGTACCTTCACCACACTCGACGAGAAGGAGCGGAAGCTTACCGGTAACGACCTGATGATCTGTGATGCGGAAGCGGGCATGTGTATCGGGGGAGTCTTTGGCGGTGAAGGATCCGGGGTGACGGAACAGACGAAGGACATCTTTCTTGAATCGGCCTGTTTTGATCCGGTATTTATCAGGAAAACGGCAAAGCACCACCAGCTGAACACCGATGCCTCGTTCAGGTTCGAAAGGGGAACAGATCCGAATGGAACGGTCTATGCGTTGAAACGCGCTGCCCTTATGATGAAGGAGATCGCCGGTGGGAAGGTCTCTTCGGAGATCACCGACATCTATCCCGAACCGGTGGAGGATTTCAGGGTGGAGGTGACAATGAAGAATATTGCGCGACTGATAGGGAAAACAATCGATCCGGATACGATCGTAAGTATTTTGGAATCGCTCGACATCCGTGTTGAGAAAAGGGATGAGGACGGCATGGTGCTCAGGGTGCCCCCCTACCGTGTGGATGTGAAAAAGGAGCCGGATATTGTTGAGGAGATCCTGCGTATTTACGGGTATGACAATGTTGAGTTCGATGAACATGTGAACTCCACCCTGACCTACGTTGAGAAACCGGACCGGGAAAAGATTGTCAACACCATCTCCGACTTGCTCAGCAGTACCGGCCTGTTGGAGATCAAATCCAACTCACTCACCAGGGCCGCCTATTTCGACGACGGCGATGCTACGGTAGTGCGGATCCAAAACGCGCTCAGCCAGGACCTCTCCTGTATGAGGCAGAGTTTGCTTCCCGGCGGACTGGAGGCTGTGATCTATAATATCAACCGCAAGCGGCCGGACCTGAAGCTGTATGAATTTGGGAATTGCTACTATATGGATCCCGGAAAGGAGACCGACAATCCTCAGAAGAGGTACAGCGAGGCGTTTCACCTGGGGATTTTTCTTACGGGGAACTACACCAGGGAAAACTGGAACACTGCGGCCGACCCGGTATCCTATTACCACATTAAATCGCTGGTGATGATGGTGCTCGAAAAGCTGGGCATCGACGCCGGAAAGCTGGAGGCCAGGGAGGTGAAGAGTGAGGCCTGCGACCAGGCGCTGGAGTACCACACAGGCAAGGGCCGGGTGGTCACGTTTGGCAAGGTGGCGCAGGGTCTGCTGAAGACATTTGATATCCGGCAGGAGGTATACACCGCAGCGTTCAACTGGGACCTGGTCGTGCAGCTACATAAAAAGAGCTGCGTAGTGTTCCGACCGCTGCCGAAGTTCCCCGAAGTGAAGAGGGATCTTTCGCTGATGCTCGACAGGAGTGTCAGGTTTGAAGAGTTACAGCAGCTGGCTTATCAGACAGAGAGGAAACTGCTAAAGCAGGTGGACCTGTTTGATGTGTATGAGGGTGAGAAGATCGAAAGCGGGAAAAAATCGTATGCACTCAGCTTCACACTGCTGGATGAAGACAAGACACTTACCGACAAACAGATCGACAAGGTCATGGGAAGAATATCTGCGACTTTTGAACAGAAGCTTGGTGCTGTTGTACGCGGCGCGTAATTGTGGCACAGAAATTGTTGCAATCTGTCGTTCTCAGTTATAAAAGAGTTCATGATTAATCTCAACAGAGATGCTTGCTTCGGGTAATCGACCCGTATATTTTATTGCTTATTTATTTATTCGACCCGGTATGAAAAGAAAAACTATAAAGCGCAGCTGGTTGCTTCTTGTAATGGCACCGTTGATCCTGGCCAGTTGTGAGTTTCAGTCGTACGAAGAATACGGCATCAAACCTTACGACGGTCTGCTGACCTTTACAGAGGTAAATAAGAAGGCTGATTGGAAGAACAGGTTCGACCATGCAGCAGTTGCCTTCGACGGCAAGATCTGGGTTCTCGGGGGGTATAATCCGGGGGCTGTGATTGGCGATACTTATTACGAAGATGTATGGTCATCGGCCGACGGAGAGACCTGGGAGCTGGTAACGGACTCAGCCGCCTGGCTCGGAAGAAGGGGTCATAAGGTGGTGGCATTCGACGATGGATCGGGGGAGGCGATGTACCTGATCGGCGGATTCTCGGTAAACGAGTCGACCGGCTATAGGCAGTACTGCAACGATGTATGGCGGTCGACCGACGGTGAGAACTGGACCGAGCTGGTTGAGAGAAGCTATCCCGACACGATCGGTGCAGACACCCTTTTTCCGAGGATGGATCATGCTGTAGTTGTGGCTAATCACGGCGGACAGGATTATATCTACGTGATCGGTGGCAGGACACAGCTGGAGGGCCACAGCGGTACTTACGCAAATGTCTACTTCAGTGATGTCTGGCGATCCCCCGATGGCATTGACTGGGAAAAGTTGGAGAACAACAACTTTGGCAGGAGGGCAAGTCATGCAGCAGCAGTGGATCCCCGAACCGGCACAATTTATGTTCAGGGGGGCAGGCATGGGATTATTTTCGAGGCGGAAGATCATGCCTCGCAACCGATTGAGGATTGGTATTATCTCTGGAGTTCACCTGATGGGATTAACTGGACATCAAGCTATGACAGCATAGTTCCAACAAGATACACTCAGCGGTCTGAACATGAGATGGTCTTTTTTGACAATGCGCTGTGGATGCTTCCGGGGGGTACCACCTCTGCCATGCACTACCATTTTGCTGAATATTACCACTATCCGATATGGCGTGTCGATGATGAGAACCTCTGGAGCATCGATTCAAGGGGGTCCGACATCAAGGGAAGACACAGCTATGCAACGGTGGTATTCAAGGATAAAATATGGTTCCTGGGCGGCTTCACCAGCAATATGGGACAGGCAAACGATGTATGGACCGCAGAAAAATAATAGGATGACAATGAAAAATTTAGTTATTTCAGTGCTGATTCTTTGTGCAACAGCGCTGCACGGACAGGTTGACAACGAAAAGTTCACGATTCCTATAAAGGATTGGGACCTGCAGATCGTTGCCCAGGAGAACTTCTACCCGACCTACCTGGCCGATCCGCTGGGCATCAGGTTTGGTGTCTCGAGTCAGGCCATGAAGTACAGCGACTTCGAACACGCCGACAAGGTCAACCAGGATGGCACCTACCTTGGAAAACTAATTATCAATCCGGGGGTACGGTTCAGCCTCTTTAAGTTCACCCCGCAGAGCAATCCGAAACTTGGTGTGGAGGTCGACCTGGGAGTTACCATTCCCACCATCATGCGGGCCGGGAACCACGATATCATTGGGCTCGACGGGATCTACTATTTTGCCATAGGAGCGAGGCCTACAGAGTGGCTGGCGTTGCGTTTCTCGAAACACCATATTTGCACGCATATAGGAGATGAGTTCCCCAGGGGAGTCACTTCACCCACCGATTTTGATTTTCAGATTTTGCAGCTGCCGGTGCGGGATCAGTTTATTCTTTCAGCAGCTGCAAAACCATTGTACTTCCTGGGAAATGAGCGTCTGAACATTTTACAGGTATACGGCGATTTTGGATTTTATACGCCTGGGAAGGATTTCATGGGTTCGCGACAGAACAAACCACACCGCGATGCGTATCTGAGCCTGCAGGGTGGCATGGAGGTCGAGTACCAACTGCCCAACCAATACATGGGCGGTGTGTTTACGGCATTGAATGTCAGCGCTTACCAGACGAACGCCTTTTCACCGA
>CAYOVC010000074.1:0-4406 GCA_964407305.1 uncultured Bacteroidaceae bacterium
CATTGTCAAAACCGAGCCAGTCGGTGGAACTGCGGGGCGATGAGACGATGTTTTGAAAAGTTGTCTGTTTGTTGAACCCAAAAGAGCTTTGTATGTTGATGGACAGGGACTGGGGATAATCTTTGGTCTCAATGGAAAGATAGGCTCCGGCCCAGTTGTTCGGTATATCCGGACTCAGGGTTTTTGAAATGATGAGGTTGTCAATGAGAGATGTTGGAAACATATCCAGTTTGATGTTGTTGGTGAGCGGGTCAAGTGTGGGAATTCGTGTACCGTTGATCGAGGTAACCACATACCTGTCTGCAAGACCTCTGACCGTAACGAACCCTCCTACTGAAGAGACGCCTGTGACTCGTTTAATCGCATCGTCTACCCTGGAATCTCCAATTTTTTGGATGGTCTCCTTGGAGATATAGTCCATACTGATTGCTGAGTTAATTTTTACCTTCCGCATATATGTATCGCTCTCCCTGTTTGCCTTTGAGGTGATAACAACATCCTCAAGCTCGGTGGTTGCCTGTTGCATCTCAAAATTTACAATGGTTACCTTGTCTCTTCCAATCTCCACTGATTGTTCGATGGTTTGGTAACTGATATACCTTGCGCTCAGTGTGACCGTTCCGGATGTCTTGGTTTCAAGCGAATAGTTGCCGTCAAAATCGGTGATGGTACCGGTAGTCGGAGACTCCCTGATTAAAACTGTTGCTCCAACCAGGGATTCTCCGTTACTATCGGTAATCTTTCCCCTGATGGTTCCCTGGCCAAACATGGTTTGGGCTGTAAACATACTGATGAGAAAAAATAGAATGGATCTTTTCATAGTGATACAAGTATATTGCTGTGGCGCATGGTGGCCAGGTACAAATGGGTTGTTTTAATTATGTTACTGTTTTATAAATCTGTAAGTGTGGAATTCGTTTCCGGTGGATATGGTGATAAAGTACAAACCCTCACTCAGGGAAGAGATATTAAGCACCAACATGGATCCCTGTGGGTTCGAATTTCCGATTTGATCCATTTGGTCACGGCCTGTAATATCCTGTATCCTGAAGGAATTTATCTCACAGTTTCTTTTCTGAGCGAATTCAATAATAAGCCTGTCTGTAGCAGGAACAGGATAAACTTTGAAGCCCTCTCCTGATGTTATTCCACTGAATCCGGTAGTAATATCGATTTGGATGACTGAGGGCTCAGAGGGCTCACCTTCATCATCTGTGGCAATAGCTTTTATTTCTGTCGTGCCGGCAATACTGGTCCAGTTAAAGGTAAACGGTGTTGCATTATCGGTATGCTCCAGTGAGTTGTTAACATAAAAATCTACTTTGCTTACAGTACCGTCCGGATCCTCTGTCTCGGCAAATATATTTACAACCTGACCTGCAGAAAAAACTGATAGGTTGGCTGGGGATGTGATCTCCACCACAGGAGCCTGGTTCTGAATATTGGTTACTTCGATGGTAACCCCCATGGCAGTTAATTTTGTCAGACCATCATTATCAGTAGCTTTTGCTGTGATTACCCAGGTTCCTTCTTCAGCGGTCCAGTTGATTGAAAAGGGATCGGGAGTTTGATCAGTGCCGATCTTTACTCCACCGATGAAAAACTCAACTGAATCAACATCACCATCCAGGTCGGTGGCTATGGCAGTGATGGTAACTTCATCACCGACATTGAAGATCGCATTGTTCTGGGGGGTTGATAATTCTATATCGGGAGGTAGTTTTGTTGATGCCTTTTTTGCCTGTACAAAACGGTGTGTGGTGGTTTGTACCGCCCCGACATTGTTCACCGCTACAAGACTTAGCTTATACTCTCCCAGACTGGGGGTCCAGCTGAAGTGGTAGGGAGCAGTCGCCTTCTCATCAATTTTTATGTTGTTCTGGCGCAGCTCCACTTTCGTAATAGAGCCTCCGTCAGGATCAACCGCATCTCCTTTGATAATGAGCGTTGTGTTTTCTTCGACGATGGTATCTTTAGTGGGGGATTCCATGGTGATTATAGGCAATTGGATATCTGCTCCCAGTTTACCCATCAGTGGAGTATACTGGATCACTTTAAAGGATGGAGCATCTCTTACCGGGAGATCAGATTTCGCCACATAATACTCTGTAAATGAGTTGGTCGGATCCTTAAGCTGGAGGTTTAACTCAAATTCAAAGAGTCCGGTGGTTGTAAACTGACCGATCATCACTGTATTTGTTTCCGGATTGGGTCCCTGTAATCCCCCGGATTGCAAGGCGGTCCAGGAGCCGTCATTTGTGTAAAAATGGGGATCATCCTTGCCATGTGTCAGAGGGTCAAAATTTAATCCGATTGATTTTGTTTCTTTTGGTTCGACCATCTGGTAACCATCTGAATTCTCATACAGAGGAACAGCTACCCTGTCGTTGGCAATGCCTCCCATACTGATAAATGAGTCGTAAATCAGGGAAGAATCTCCAGCAATTCCAATTAACTGGGGAATGATAGTTTCCCCAGATGTGCCGCCATAATTGTGATTAAAAAAGCGGGTGGAGGTTTTTATAGATAGTTCGAAGGCAGGGTCGGGACCGGTAGCTTGTGTTCCTGTTACTACAGCTAAACCATAATTTCTGGCCATATTTACAAATATCCTGTAGCAGACAGCATCTTCCGGAAGATCGTCATTCTGGGCCGCGATTGAAGTACGGACAGGGATTCTTTCGACATAAATATTCTCAAGTCCCTGACCAAAAAGCGACAGTCCGATCAGAACTGTCGACATAGAAAGTAGAATTCTTTTCATTGATGTATGTTTATAAAAATGATTAAACTACCTGGATATCAACCAGGTGTTTTTTGTTTTCTCTTATTTGATGTTTTAATCGATATGTAATACTATAAATACAAAAGAAAGCCCGGGGCCAGGCCCAGGCTTTCTAAGTATTTAGGATCAGTTATTATTTCAGAACGACGATCCGTTTCACAACAGTTTGATTGTCATTGGAGAGATGCAGCATGTATACACCTGCTGAGAACCCTTCAATATTGATGCTCTCTTTTCCAATCACGTTGGATCTGTTGGCAACAACACGTCCTTGAACATCTACAATTTGCAGAGATACTTCTTCTGCAACTTCAAGGTAAAGCACTTCAGAGGCAGGATTTGGATAAATCCTCATACTGCTTTCGAAGTTTTTAATGGATGTGGTATTATCAACTGATTTGGTCACACCCGAAGAAACTTTTAAACCATTAATAAATGCATTTGCATCCATAATGTCATTGGCATTGATTCCGTTCGGAGCATAGAACCTGATGGAGAAGATGGCCTCTTCCACATTGTAGGATTCCAGGCTGTAGGAAACCAGGTAGAGATAATCACCATCGTCATTGTAGAGCGCTTCAACGTCACCGTCAAGACTTGCAATGGTCTGGAGGGTCATTTCTGCCCTGTTGTAATCCATACCGAAAGACAACGATTTCACATTCTCTTCACCCATATATCTTACAGGAACATCTACAAAATCCTCTTCGTAAGTTGCATTAGATAGATCGAATACAACGGAAGCAGCTTCAAGTGATTTCAGTCTTCCCTCAGGAGTCAGGTTCTTGTATGTTCCGTCAACATCTCCGAGAAGGATACCAAAGTAGGTATTCTTATCATCGATAATTACGGGACAGCTCATGTCATTACCAAATACATCACTCAGGTCGAACGAAGCCGGTACCGAAGGAACGCGGTACTTGGAATATCCAAGACCATCATCTTCCGGGAAGGTGGTTGATAATCTGTATCCCAGGTCATCAATCAACTGCTTTTCGTTGATGAATCTCCAGTCAACACCTTGTTCTCCAGCGAGCACACCATCAGCCCTGAAGTAGGTAATCATTCTTGTACCTCTCTGGTTGATCTGTGACAGGTCACCTGCAGAAACTACACCGTCCCTGTTCACATCCATCGCAATCATCTGAATAGCAGTAGGCTGGAATCTTGCATCATTCACCAGCAATTGTGCAGTCAGATATCCGTCATAACCATTGTAAACAGTCATCAGATTTGCTTCGGTAGCAGAATTGGCTACATCTTTCTCAATAGTAATCTCAGTACCATTTGTGATGTCATAAGCGAAGCTGCCATCAGTAGCAGTTGTTACGCTGTAGTCACCTGCCATATTGCTAATAAATGTTTCAATGTCGAGATCATCAGGATCAGCGCTATACAGACCAGAGTAGTCGGCCCAGAATCTAACATCACCCATGTAAATGTTATCGACGATGGTTGAATAGGTACCGGCAGAAGCTACTTTCGGATCGCTAACTGAATTTCTGTAAGATTCGATAATGTTATCGGCTCCGATGGAGGTAGATGCTGTTGGGGTCCAGCTGGCCGTTTTTGCAAACTGTACACAGAAGAGTTCACGGTTCACGCTGCTCCATACATCATC
>CAYOVC010000074.1:4416-10360 GCA_964407305.1 uncultured Bacteroidaceae bacterium
CGAGCTCGCACTGCGCCCCCCACATGACCTCCTTCCGCAGCAGCAGGTATAAGTGTTCACGGTTCACGCTGCTCCATACATCATCATCACTTGAAGTGTTATCCAATGCTACTGAAAGGTGCATCACACCAGGAGTAACGATGTTGTAATGGTACTCGGTATTGTCCATGCTGGCTCCGCCTGGATTCACATTTACAGAAACTTGTCCGGTCGGCACAAGCAGTGCAGGATCATACAGAATATTCATATCAAAACCGGTAACATCATTGGCAAAGGTTGCGATGTTGGTTACAGGGATACATACAGTGTTGGACTCATAGCAGAACTCTTCAATGGTTCCAAGTTCATAGCTTGCTGATGAGCTGATAACTCTAACAGTAGTAGCTGCTTCAGCAGGCGTTCCTTCATCTGTGCTCACAACAACCCTTACGTCAACAGCAGGAGCAACGATATCAGCAGTCCATGCAAATGTTGCGCTGGTAGAAGTCTGTTCAGAGTTTCCATCAACGAACCACTCAATTGTTGCTGCATTATCTGTTGAACCCTCATCGTAAGCAACTGTAAAGGTAACAACCTCACCTTCGAGAACTGAAAGCAGGTCCTGAGTAAGCGAACTAATGCTTGGGGAGACGATCTCCTTCTCAACATTATAGGTATACACTGAAGACCAGTCGCCGGTAAGGCCACCATTGTCTGTTGCTCTTACTTCCAGGCTCAGTGTAGTGGAAGGAGCACCTGAATTCACCATGAATGTTGAAGCGGTACCGATACTCAATGCAGAGCCGCCGTTTACGCGGTATTCAACATCGGTAACCTGACTGAAAGCAGGATTGGTATTCGGATCGCTGGAGGAGACAGTGAATTCAACCATTCTGTCACTGAAAATGGCTGCACCATTTGCAGGATCGATAATCTCTGCAACCGGAGCCTCATTGGCTTCAACAGAGTTGTATTGAATTGCTACCTCGGTTCCAGCTGAAGTTCCAACGTTAATGTTGAATTCAAATTCTCCGTCGCAGGTGAACTGGCCGATCATCACGATGTTATCGGTATCTGGTCCGTAAAGTCCTTGAACTCCCGGCACAATCGGTAAAGCGGAAAGGTCCGGTCCGTAGGAAGCACCATTGGCGATATCTGATTCAAAATTAATCGTGGAATTAACTGCACCAAAACTGTTGGCAGCATCAGCCATACCCACACCACCTGTTGGGTATATAGTACCGGGAATAAAACCGGCGGGATCCTTGCTGAAAGGAACAGCAACCTGTGAGGAACTTCTTGCATTGACACTCAGGTAAGAATCATACTCAAGTAGCGGATCGATACCAAAAAGAAAATCGCCAAGCGCGTTACCATATACACCACCGTAAATAGGTGTATTATAATAACCAACCGTTCCACCGGAGGTACGGAAGTACATCTGAGTGGTAGTAGGTTCACCGGTGATAAAAAGCAGACCGGCAGTTTCTTCCATGTCCACAAAAACACGGTAGCGGTTCATTCCGGCGTATCCGAGGACACCCGAAACATCAAGTTTCTCAACGATCACTCTTTCGATGCCGTTGTTGTTGATCGCGATGTCTTTCACAGCAGGCTGCGCATAAAGGGCAGCGCCGAACAAGGCAATCGTTATGATTGATAATATTTTTTTCATGATTATATATTTCTTTTTATTTTGAGATTAATTAGTTGCCACAGCTCTGTCCGTAAGAACCTGCAACATTATTGTAGTCAGAGGCATTGGTTACTCCATCACCATTGGTGTCGGTCGGGCAGTCTACAGTGGCGTTATCAACTTTTACATCTTCCATTTTTGACCAGCCGTCATTCCACGCTTTTGCACCTGGAGCAAAGGCACCCCTGTAAGGAGCATATTCGAAGAAATTGTCAACTGGAGTTGGATGTGCATCCTCAATTACTGCGTTACCTGCAGCGGGGACAGCGTTGAAAGCATCTGCAACGTTGGTTGCCAAAGCTCCGGTTCCTGTAACATTCAGTGTGAACTGATCATCAATGATATCAGTAGCTGTGCTGAACACGTTGTTGTCTGTAACCAACTGCGCTTCCTGGGCGGGGGTCAAACCAAATCCGGCTCCTTGAACAGGATAAGGACCGCAATTCAGGAACAGGTTGTTGTACAGTTGAACATCAACTCCACCTGGTTTTTTCTCACCGTCTTGTTCCATATCAAGGGAAATGCCAAAATTGGCCAAAATTGAATTTGCAATTGTGCCTCTTGTTCTCTCCTTCAGTTCAAGTCCTTTATCTGAGCCCGAGCCGTCACCGAGGATAGTTACATTATAAAAACGTGGATCAGACAGTTTGAAACCGGGAAGGGACCTTGGTCCGTCATCACCGTCACACTCCATACCATTGTCACCTACAGTTGTGATGCTGTCACCTGTAGTTGTCTGCAGTTGAACACCAAAAATAAACTGGCCTCTTCCGTTATACCCCTGGTCCCAGTCAATATAGTCATCTTCACAGAAAAGGATAGATGCATATTTGATATCAACTGTTCCACCAAAGATCTCAATACCGTCATCTCCATTGGATACTACCTCAACATGCTCTAGTACGGTTCCGCGACCTACAGAACCCAGGGTAATGCCATTTATCTCGTTGTTAGTAGCGATCTCTGTTCCACCGTGACGAACAGATACATAACGAATTACTCCGGAGTTATCATTGTCGTCAAAAATCGGAGTGCCATCGGTATTCCAGCTTTCAGCGCCGTACCAGTGCCTTGGATCAGGTTGTGGAAGTCCTTCCATGTATCCCAGACCGTTTTCTTCACCAATCAAGTTGCCCGGAGATTCAGGATTAATATCACCTATTTCAATACTGTTGTAGGCTTTTCCAAGAATCACCAGTCCACCCCATTTTTCTTTGTGCAGAACAGAGTAGCTGGATCCAACGGTTACGTCCTGAATCGGATCTTCAATTGTTGTAAAAACAATGGGTTTTTCTGCAGTTCCGTTTGCAAAAATTTTACCACCCCTGGTTACAACCAGCACCTTGGCGTCGGCACCCTGTCCTTCTCCACCTTTAATAATTGTTCCCGGCAGGATGGTCAGCGATTTTCCATCAGGTACATATACCCTCTCATCAAGGATGTAAATGTTATCCTCGCTCAAAATGGTATTATCAGCAAGGAGGTTTCCAATCTCACCGGCAGTTGACCGGTCGGTCATTTCAGAAAGGTTCACTTCTGGTTTCTGTCCGAAACCTGTTACAGCAGCACCAAGTGCTACAGCTGCAACCAAAAAAAGTTTTCTTGTTTTCATTGAATTTTTCATTTAAGGTTAATTAATAAAATAGGTTTGTCATGACGATGTAAAATTCGTCTTTGAACCTTAATTGAAAATCAATGCCGGTTTAATTAATGAAGAATAAATTGATAAAAACGGGACATGAAAAAAGAGGATTATTTAAGGTTGGGATTTTGGAACGCTAAATTTCCCAATGATAGCAACGAAACAATTTTTAACAAATTTTTAACAATTAAAGTCAGTTGAAAAAATAGTTTGGCACACCCCCTTTATCACATTCATTGTTCGAAAAACTGATAACAGAATCCTCATCATAGCATAAAGATTTTACAACGCTGCAACGACAACAGGTCAGTGGTTCGACAGAGAATTGTTCTTAGATGCGGATTGTTCTTATAGAGCTATGGGTCAAAGGCCTTTACCAGTTCACATTGTTATTCCTTTCGGTCATAGGCGCTCTTCGGTCATGTGTTCCAATTGGTCGATTCATTCGGTTTTCACACTGTCGCCTGGACCTCTGCTATCCGATTGTTCCGCAGCTATAACGGAGGAGCAAGGCTGCGGCTGCCAGTGTAAGCTTGCGCTACTGCTATAGCTTTAGTGCAAGCATTTAGCGTAGGAGGCCGAACACCTTTAGAAATATTTTTTTATGTGCGGCAACAAACGGATTGGAGTTCACGGGTTCGCCGAAGGAGAACTATTACTCCGGCCACTTTATCCATTTCACTTCGTCGTTGAATCCCGACTCTACCACCAGATCGATAAACTGCATACCACGGATACCATCCTCCATACCGGGAAAATCGAGCCACTCCGGCTGAGGTTCCTTCCCGTCCATACGTGCCATCAGCGTCAGGGCAAAATTGCGGTAGATATTGGCAAATGCCTCCAAATAGCCTTCAGGATGACCCCCGGGTACCCTGGTGTTTGCCTGGGCGATTTCACTCATTCCCGGCGTGCCGGTACGGTAGATCTCCATCGGCCTGTCGGCCCACTTTACTACCAGCGAATTGGGTTCCATCTGCTGCCAGTCGAGCCCCCCTTTTTCTCCATATACCCGTATTCTGATCGCGTTTTCTTCCCCGGCAGCGATCTGGGTGGCGATCAGTACCCCTTTAGCACCGTTGTTGAACTTCAGAAATGCCGCGCCGTCATCGTCAAGCTGACGTCCCGGTACAAGAATATTGAGATCGGCACATAGCTCTGTGGTCTTTAATCCGGTGATATATTCTGCCAGGTGATGGGCGTGTGTTCCGATATCCCCCATGCATCCCGCTTTACCGGAACGCTTTGGATCGGTCCGCCAGGAGGCCTGGGCATTCCCGCTATCCTCTACTTTAGAGGCGAGCCATCCCTGGGGGTATTCAACAATCACCTTTCTTATCTCTCCAAAAACCCCATCACTCACCATTTTGCGGGCCTGCTTCACCATCGGGTAACCGGAATAGGTATGTGTAAGGGCCAGCAACAAACCGGTCTTTTCCACCTTCTCTTTCAGCTTTAATGCCTCATCCAGTGTAAAGGTGATCGGCTTGTCAAGTACCACATTGAACCCATGGTCGAGCGCCATCATCGCCGGATCAAAATGGAGGAAGTTGGGGGTGACAATGGTCACGAAATCCATACGCTCACCTTCAGGGAGCTGAGCCTCTTTCTCAAACATCTCCTTATAATCCGCATAAATTCGATTGTTGGGAACGTAGTAATCACGGCCCGATTGTTTCGAAATTTCCGGGTCGATGCTGAAGACTCCGCACACCAGTTCGATTTGCCCATCCATAAAAGCGGCCAGCCGGTGTACCCCGCCAATAAACGCGTCTTTCCCGCCACCTACCATACCCATTCTGAGTTTCCTGTTCATAATCCTATCAGTTAATTGTTGTACGTATAGACGAAGATAGGAAGATTCTACTCAATTATTTCGAAAAACAGACCACAAACTCTTCCGGTCCCCTTTCATCGATCCAGTGGCTGTAGCCGAGGCTCGCTGCTTTATCTATTAATGGAGCCGGGACAAACGGCGCAGTTATTTCCAGGATTTCTTTCTCCTTCAGTTTTTTAACGGCTGAAAGCACTTCATGCACAGGCTGCTCCCCCGCATGCAACATCTCCCTGATATCTATGGCGGCAACAATTCTATCCTCAGAAAACCAAGCCGGCTTTTCCGTGTTATAGCTACCCTGGCTATCCTCAAAGGCAGTCATATCTGCTTGTCCGGCCGCACCTCTTAACTTATTCACCAGCTCTTCTACGTTAATACCTCCAACGGCAGCTGCCTGATTCAATGTTGTGATCCGGGCAATGGTCCTTCTCAGTATCGGATTTTTCAATTTTTTGAACTGTGGTGCAGAAGCAATGAGCAGCTCCTCCAGGTCGGGATAAGCCTCCAGCAGATCGTGGATTTTCGTTTTGGGTGTAATAATCAGCTTATCCATGGTCTTCCTCTTTTTGATCCCCATACGAGAGAATCCTTCTTTCACCCTCCAGCGATCTCGCTTCGGTCAGGTCCTGCGACACCTCCAAAGTGCCAAGGTACTCCCCCTTTTCATCACGCAACGCATAGTATTCTATCAGGATAAATTTTCCCTTCATCTGAATCCAGAAGGGGGCATGTGAGCCGGCGGACCGGCAGGGCGGAGCTGAATGAGCGCAGTCATGGCGGCTCTAACACC
>CAYOVC010000075.1:0-10220 GCA_964407305.1 uncultured Bacteroidaceae bacterium
GGCCAGTAGGAAAAACCACCCCCGGAAAGCTGAAAGGAGGAGAGCTTTCTTATCCCCTCTTTTACATTTTCAGAAGTTTTCTCTTTTAGATCAACATCCGGATCGACAACATCGGAAAGAAATAGTTGCGGGAACACGGCAGATGTCACCTGCTCGACACAACCGTGCGGATACTGCAGTAAAAACTTTAACCTTCTCCCGAAATCCACCGGTGGAATCGTTGAAACCTCCATCACCAAATCATTTGTTCCCTCCATTCCCACATAGGTCAGCTCCTGTTTATAGGTGTCTGAAGGATCCACAATAGCAGCTATATAACGGGTTACCGGCGGATTTGAAGAGCGTATTTCCAATTCAATTTCATATTCGGCCTTATGCCTGCCGGATGTGGCCGTTACTTTTACCCTCCCTATTCCGGTTTTTTCAGGTGTTTTCAATAAAAAATCAATAATCTGGTCGCCCGTTTCACTAAAAGTTACAGACTTTCGGTTTTCCGCTGCCATCAACATATCGTTGGTGGCGATCTCCAGTTCGACTTTCCTGATGGCTCCATCCATCACAAAGACATTTACCGGCAGGGCCACCTCCTCTCCGGGACCGAGAACCCGTGGAAGGGTTGCCAGCAGCATCAGTGGTTGCTTAACGGGCGTTGTTTTTTCAACATGACCGTAAGCACCCTTGTTTCCGGCGATTAGCATCGTTCGAACAGATCCGACATAATTCGGCATTGTAATGGTATGGCTATTGCTTTTCCTGTCGAGGGTAAAGGGACCAAGGAATTTTACCATCGGCGGAAAACGGTTTGCCTCCCGTGCGCCTTCACCCGGCTCCTCCATATCACCTCCAATGCTGTATATACCATCGATCCTTCCGCCGTGGGCCCCCAGAACATGCTCGAACATATCCCAGGTTTTTACTCCCAGGGCCTCACGCGCATAGAATGAGGACCACGGATCGGGTGTTTTGAACCGGGTAAGGTCGAGCAGCCCTTCATCCACCATCGCGATGGTATAGGTCATCTCCTTGTTATATTTCTCTGATACCTTGATTTTAACCTTACTTTTCGGACCCAGTTCATCCGGCATCTCAATCTGTGGGTAGAGTCTCGTATCAGGATCCTCAACCCGCAGTGGTATCACCCCGAACATCCTGATGGGAAGATCATTGTCCGTGTTCCTGTGTGGTTGTATCAGGGAGGCATAGAGATAGATATTCGGTGTCATCTCACTGGTCATTTTCAACTGATGCTTTGTTTCTTTTGCACCTGTTTCTATCCACTCCTGTTTGAGTACGCCAGTACCGTTCTCCAGACTGATAAGAATCCTTCCCTTAACTGAGGAGGGAATGGTTATAACGGCCGTCTCCCCGACTGTATAGGTTGACTTATCGGAGCTGAACGCAAGTACTGAAGCCGCATCGGGATCAGCCTTCCGGGAGCGGCCCGCCCAACCCGGCCAATCGAGGTATATCACCTTCGCGGCACTGTGCCCCCCCATATCACTGACAACCACCAGGTATCTGCCCCATTCCGGGTAATCGATACGGAAATCAAACGATCCCTTTCCATTTCTTGTGCTAATTGTGGTATTGTATACGGGTGTATGGTGACTGCTTCCCATGTATGAGGCCAGGTTTTCGTGTGAAGCATCCCACCACCATCGCCATGAAAGTTTGAACACCTGCACCTCTAAACCAAGCTTTGTAAGCGGTTCTCCCGTTGGTGAAAGGGTGGCCACCTGCACCGTATGGGTCGTATCGGTAAGCAGCATACTGCGTTTATCCCCCGGAGGTGTGCTTATGCCGACATATGTATTGTAAGGTGAACAGGTCACGGTTTTCTGATCAATGCTGAAATCACCCGATTTTTCGAACAGGCGGGTTGTAAAAAGCGCCCGGAGCATTCCCGGGGCCTCTCCGCTGATATGCAGTTGTTTTGAAAAAACTGCATTTCCCGTGTTGTCAACATTACCCTCCCAGAACATCTTTGCCTGTTGTGCCACTTTTCTTCCGGGATTCGTAAAGGTATAATCCTCATATCCTTCAAACGAAGTCACAGCCGGTCTGAGTAATACCTCTATTTCGGCCCGAAGGTTTCTGGCTGTTGCACCTGTGAGCCATTTCCCGAACAGACGTGTAGATATCGCACCCTTTGATGGATAGATGGTATCTCCGCTAAAAGAGAGATCTATTTTAAGCCGGTTGGGCTTCATGGTCTCTATCTGAAGCCCCTGACTAAAGTTTACTCCTCCTACTTTTGCCGTCAGCATGTATCTGCCGGTAGGGGCATCCGCAGTTGTTTTTGTATGAAAAGGATAGAAGCCGGAGCTGTTTCCCGGGGCAACACTTCTCTGAACAATTTTTCCACGCGGATCCTTTAATTCGAATGTAACGGGATGGCCGTCGGGTAGCGGATTTGCACGGTCGTCGAGGATCAGGTTCATGTAGATGGAATCACCCGGCCGCCAAACGCCCCTTTCACCATAGAGAAATCCTTTCATTCCCTTTTGAACAACATGGCCGGAAACATCGAACATACTGTAAGACAAGGCGGCCCCGTCAACAAGCCGCAGGTATCCTTTCTGCCCATCCTGCTCTGCCACTACCAGGAATGGTTTTGCGTTCAGCACGAGCTCTGCCATCCCATTGCTGTTGGTATTTCCGGTGGCCAGCACCTGCTGCTGAAAGTTATAAACCGTAACTGTCGCATTAGAAAGCGCTGTCGCCCGAAGGAGATCGGTTGCGGTAATGTGCAAATTCTCCCCTGAACCATATTTGGCTATAAGCCCGATATTACTGGCCAGCACGTTCCTGGAGACGGCCCTTCTTTTTCCGTAGTAGGCCGGTTTACATGGATTTTCGCGATCCGCCCAACTGTAACCCTCGTAATCATAATAGTCCCAGTTGCTGTAATATCCCTCATAGGAGTCCCAGTATGACATTTCATCCTCTCCGATATAATCATCATTCACTGTTGTCCGGGAAATTTGTTCTCCTGCCGTTTGCCCCCCGCATGCAAACATTGACTGGCTCTGCCTGAAATTGAGTTCCACCCGGTAAATGGCCCCTGGCTCTGTTTTAACAAGATCCGTCAGGTTCAGCGAAAAGGTGTTCCACTGTCCGTAATGGATAGGTTTGTCGGCTACAAGGTCAATGGTCTTTTTCAATATCAGCCGGCCGGCTCTTTTAAGTTCGTTGCTTCCACTTAATTGGTTCACCTGGAGAAACTGGGCAATATTGTTTTCATAGATCCGGATCACTTTCAGGTCGACTGCACGGAGGTTGACCGCTTTAAAAGGAAGGATCACCTCATCGGCGGCAGGAATGATCACCCCATTGCCGAGAAGTTCAACGGCAGGTTTAATCGCTTCAAAAACAATACTGATACTTTGGCCCTCCTTCAAACCCTTCCCTGCGATGTTTTTTATTCCCGGTTCAAGGTATAGTTGCAGCGTTCCGTTCTGCCTCACATTGGGATAAGCTTTAATCGTGTTTCCCTCAACAAAGAAACGCATGTCAGAGTCATTACTCAGCCGGATCAATCCGTCGATATACTGGTTTTTCCTGATAGGGTCAGAAAAACTCAGCACGACATGTTGTTCGGGATATTGTATAAGCTTATGTCCGATCAGTTTGAAGTCGCCCAATGCCGGAACAATAAAATCCTGAATGTCTTTCTGACCGGAGTTGATTGCCGTGCCATCGTATTTCACCTCCACTGCAATTTCATTCTCACCTCGCTGAATACTGTCGATGATGAATTCATGTTGCTTTCCGCCGATATGATGAATCCATCTTACCGGTAATTGTCTTTTTTCCTGAAAAGCCTCAATAATCGACCGAACGGCATCAGGGTCGGCCACATCAGCTGTTCTGAGGGTACCGGACAGGTTATTTAAAACGGGTTGATAGTCGTTGTATGGCCTGAACCCGGTCAGTTCAATCTCCATGTGCTGTTCAACGGTAAAAAACCTGAATTCAAAAGATGTAGCACTGCCCGAACCAGGGAACAATTTATTCAACTTTATTTTTACATCATAAGCCGTTCCCTGTCTGAATCGCTCTTCGGGTCTGAATTCAATTGTTTGCTGGTCAACATAAAAAGCAGTGCCTTCTGCTTCCGGATGAAGACTCATCACCCCTTTTTCAACCGGGCTGTTTATTCCGACCGAATCGGGAAACGGTTGTGCAAAACGAATCTGCACGGGCGATTCTGAAGATATAATTCCACTCGTAAATGCAGTGATCATTGGGTTATACGCTGGAGCATCCGGGGTTGTTTTGCCGGATTGCTGACTGCATCCTGCTATTATTAAATTTAAAACAAGAAGGGATTGAGAGACGTATCGAAGGGGCTTCATTTTTTCAGAATTTTATTATACAATGAAAGTTCTCAGGACTGGAAGAATCTCAATATAGTGACGCAAGTTCAGGCGCTTTCCTTCCCGCCCTGTTTTAACACTGAAAGATAGTCAAGTTTTAAATATGTACAATTAAAATAAGATGAAGATTGAAGTCCGGTTAAGGATCCTTTAACTGGATTAGTGCAACTATACCAATGGGTTCGGACCCGGGAAAAGTCCTCCGCCAGAAGAATTCATCGATTTTTGTTTTGTTTTTCAGATCTTCTCTGACAGTCTGTAAAGTAGAATTTTTACAGACTGTTGAATAGTGTGGAAGCCGTATACTTCCTCCGACTGGTACAGGAATATGATATCATAATGCAGCCCCTTTTCGCTGATCTTTTTGCAAAGTCCGGTTTTGTTAAGCCTGTATGCCTCCCTCGTTCTTCGCTTGATCAGATTTCTGTCAACCGCCTTTTTCAACAACTTTTTTGGCGCCACCACTGTCATGCGAACCGGCGAGGATCCCTCTTCGATCATGGTAAAGATCAGTCTAAAAGGTGGAGAAGTAAAGGAATATCCCGAACGAAAAAGGTGTTCAATCGCCTTTCTGCTCTTTAATTTTTCCGCTCTATTGAAGGTATACCGCTCCATAAAAAAAGGGGGATCTCTCCCCCTTGCAATTTTTTAGTAATTGCTATTATTTTCCGTTTTTATTGTGCTGCTCAATAAAATTTTCCAGCGCCATGGTCATTGAAGGAGCCTGTGGTGCAGGGGCCTTAATATCAAGTCTGAGTCCTGCCTCTTCCACTGCTTTAGCCGTTTTATCACCAAATGAGGCAATCATAGTATTGTTTTGCTTAAAATCGGGGAAATTTTTTAATAGAGATTTAATACCTGATGGGCTATAGAAAACCAACACATCATAGTTGACATCGGCCAGGTCAGACAGGTCGCTGCACTCGGTTTTATAAAGTATAGATTTCGTAAACTTAAAATTTTGGTTTTCCAGAAGCACCGGAATCTCCTCTTTATGAGCAGCTGACAGGGGCACAAGAAAATTTTCGTTCTTGTGTTTGGTCATCACATCCGCCATATCTTCTATCTTACCATTGGCAAAGAAAATCTTTCTTTTTCTGTAGATAATATATTTTTGCAAATAGTAGGCAATGGATTCAGACAGGCAAAAATACTTCATCGAATCTGGAATGTTATACCTTATCTCCTCGGCGATTCTGAAATAGTGGTCGATCGCTGTTTTACTATTGAATATCACCGCTGTGAAAGAGGAAAGATCAATCTTTGATTGCCTGAACTCCTTTGAGGAGATACCCTCAACATGGATAAAAGAACGGAAATCAATTTTTAAATTATGTTTTTCAGCTAGATCAAAGTAGGGGGATTTGTTATTCTCAGGCTCGGGTTGTGAAACTAAAATCTTCTTAATTCTGCTCATTTTCGTCTTCCTTTTAGTTCTTAATAATCCTACACATTGGACGAGAACCATTTGTACAGCAATAATATTGGGACTATTTCAAGGGCACAAAGGTACAAAAACAAATATAAACTAAAAACACCCTTTTCTCGTGAAAACAGTATACCGCGTATAATTTTCTTAAATATAAGTATGGCCATCACAGAGAGGGAGCTAAAGAGTATAATTTCTTGCAAAAATCCCGATGCAAAAACCAGCAGGAAATTAAGGGGAAGAAATATAATACCCAGGAGTTTGTTATATGTATATCCCGTGTAGAGATATTCCCTCAGCAGATTACGTGCATAAAAAATAGTTCCGATTATGTTTGTCAATATGATTCTTCCGAAAAATATGCCGACCAATACAACCAGGTAAAAGAGAAACAATTCGAATCCATGAAGATTAAAAGGATGAAGCGCATATTTTTCTGACAATACCAAAAGAAAAAACGATATTGAAAGAAAATAGAATGTATAAAGCACATTATCTCTTTGTCGCTGTAGCTGACTGTTGTCGCGAAACATTCCCTCCGCGAAAGTATATCTGAATGTTGACATAAATGTGCCTGGCAACAATAGTCCCAAATAGGCTTTAGCCACAGCATAGCCCATGATCATAATCAATAAAAAGTAGAAATGCCATCCGCTTTGGGAGTCAGTTACAAGAACCCTGGAAGAGGTAAAGGGTCCGGCTAAAATATTGACCAGCTCTCCTTTCAGTGGAGGAGCAAGAATATTCATGCATAAATCCCTGCAGATATCATAACTGAGCATATATACAGAATTGATTTGGTTCATGCATACAATAAGAATAATAATAATTTTGCAAAGGTATGAAGAATATTCAATGGTGATATTGCTTCTGAATCATTTAAAAAAAGTTAATACCCGGTAGCTGTTGCTATTTTTAACAGGAAAAATCATTATTTGGGATATCTTTGCACAAGATTTATAGTATGAAAAAGAATCAATACAGATGAAGAAGAAGATTGTTATTACCGGGATCGTTATTTTAATACTTGGTGCAGGATTCACAACTATTCGCAATAAAGATCTTGAGATCGTTAAGCAGCTCGATATTTACTGTACATTATACAGGGAACTGAATATGTTTTATGTGGATGAGACCTCCCCTGAAAAGCTCATTACCACCAGCATCAATTCGATGTTAAATTCATTGGATCCATACACTACCTATATTCCTGAGAAAGAGATGGATGACTTTAATTTCCAGACGACAGGGGAATATGGAGGTATTGGAAGTCTGATCAGAAAACAGGACAACAACATCATTATTGCTGATCCATATGAAAATTTTCCTGCAGCAAAGGCCGGTTTGCGGCCCGGGGATATTCTTTTGGAAGTAGACGGTAAAAAGACTGTCGACCTGGAAATATCTGATGTCAGTACAATGTTAAAGGGAGATCCCGGTACTGAACTCAAGGTTAAAATAGAACGGCCTTACAGTGAGGAGTTGAAAACAATCACACTCACGCGTGAGAAAATAGTCATAAATAATGTTTCCTACGCTGGCATGCTCAATGAAAACACGGGCTATATCCGCTTAAGTAACTTTACAACAAACGCTTCTGCTGAAGTGCGTTCTGCTTTACTGAAATTAAAAGGGAATCCTGATTTCGGGCAACTAATACTTGATTTGAGAAGCAATCCCGGAGGGTTAATGATTGAAGCGGTAAGAACATGCAACCTTTTCATTGACAAGGGAGAACTGATTGTAAGCACCCGGGGTAAGGTTAAAAAATGGGACAGTGATTACAAAACCACCGGGCAGGCGGTGGATACGGAGACACCTATCGTGGTGCTTGTCAACCGCGCCTCTGCTTCTGCAGCAGAAATTGTTGCAGGGGCCATGCAAGACCTTGACCGTGCTGTTGTTATTGGTCAGAGAACTTTTGGTAAGGGGTTGGTACAGACCACCCGTCCGCTTAAATACAATGCGCAACTGAAAGTTACAACGGCAAAGTATTATATTCCATCAGGCAGGTGCATTCAGGCCATGGATTATTCAAACCGGAACGAAGATGGCAGTGTTGGTTCGATTCCGGACTCACTAGTTTCGACCTATGAAACCCGAAACGGGAGGGTGGTATTTGACGGGGGTGGTATTCAGCCGGATATTGAGGTAATTCCAGAGAATTTAAGTGAAATTACACTTAGGTTATATACTGAAAGCATCTATTTTGATTATGCGAACCTTTACAGAAATCTGAAAGACTCGATTGTTTCGGCCGCAGCTTTTACATTATCCGACCATGAATATGAAAACTTTAAGGATTTTGTCACAAAAGAGGATTTTGAATACGAAACCGCGAGTATGAAATTGTTCAACCGCCTTGTTGAAACAGCAAAAAAGGAGAAATACTATGATCTTTCTGAAGAGGAATTCAGGAAATTGAAATTGAAATTATCTCATGACAATATGAAGGATCTTGAAATTTTCAGGGAGGAGATACAACAGATCCTTGAAGAGGAGATCGTGGCAAGATACTACTTTCATACCGGTCGAATAGAGCAACAAATCGATAATGATATTCAATTGCAGGAGGCTCTGTCGGTCATTTCAAATCCGGACAAAGTACGGCTTATATTGAGCGGGGAAACAGGAGCATTGGTAAAACATATGCACTGATGCTCAATGAGCCTCAAGCCAATTGTTTCCATCATTCATCTCTATAACCAGGGGCACTGAGAGTTCAACTGCATTTTCCATAGACGTTTTGACGATCTTCTGAACAGTTTCAAGCTCCTCTTTATGTACATTAAAGTTCAATTCATCATGTACCTGTATGACCATTTGTGCTGTCAGATTCCGCTTCTGAAATTCATTGTATATTGATACCATTGCAATTTTAATGATATCTGCTGCTGTTCCTTGTATCGGTGTATTGATTGCATTTCGCTCTGCATTGCCTCTGATCATGGAATTTCTGGAGTGTATATCGGGCAAATTCCTTCTCCTGCCAAACATGGTTTCGACAAAACCCGTCTCCCTTGCCCGGGAAATACATTGATCCATATACTCTTTCACAGATGGATAGCTATCAAAATAGCCATCTATCAGTTCCCTGGCTTCACTCCGCGGAATTCTCATTCTTTGTGCGAGTCCAAAGGCCGATATGCCATAAATTATACCAAAGTTTGCCGTTTTAGCCTTCGATCGCATTTCCCTGGTAACATCAGTAGGGTCAGTTCCATATACCTTTGAGGCAGTAGTTGTATGAATATCCTCATCATTCAGAAAGGCCCTGATCATATTTTCGTCCCTGCTCAGGTGTGCCATAAGTCGCAATTCTATCTGGGAATAATCTGCCGAAAGAAACTTGTGGTTATTGTCAGAGCAGGTAAACGCCCTCCTTATTTCTCTTCCGCGTTCTTCCCTGATGGGAATGTTTTGCAGGTTTGGATTGTTTGATGACAGCCGGCCCGTAGCTACAAGGGTCTGGTTAAATGAGGTGTGAATTCTATTCGTTTTAGGATGAATCATTTTGGGAAGGGCCTCTACATAGGTATTCAATAATTTTCTGGTAGAACGGTAATTGAGTACCTCACCTACTATTTCATGCTTGTCTGCCAAATTCACCAATACATCTTCACTGGTGCTGTATTGCTTTGATTTTGTCTTCTTGGCATCTGTTGCAATTTTAAGATGGTCAAACAGTACCTCCCCCAGTTGTTTCGGTGAACCAATATTAAATTCCTGCCCCGCCAGTGTATGAATTCTTTTTTCCAGGTCAATCAACTCCTCCCGGAGTTTCCCGGCAAAATTTTTCAAAACATCAATATCAAGCGATACTCCGCTATGCTCCATCTCCATAAGCACAGGTACCAGCGGCATTTCAATATTCTCTGCCAAAGAATACTGCTTCTTCATCCTAATCTCCTCCTTCAAAAGCTCATATACCTGCCACGTAATATCTGCATCCTCACATGCATAATCCATCACCACTTCCGGATCCAGCTCCCGGAAACTTGCCTGGCTCGTCCCCTTTTTACCTATTAATTGCTCTGTTTTTATCTTCGAATAATTCAGGTAATCTTCAGCAATAGCATCAATTCCATGCCGCTTATCCGGTGCCACAAGATAATGTGCAACCATTGTATCAAATAACCGGCCTTTAACCTCAATGCCATAATTTTTTAAGACATGAAGATCGTATTTTAAATTTTGTCCTGTTATCAGTACGTCGTCTCTATCAAAAATCTTTTTCAAGGCAGAAATCCACTGCTCTTTTTCAATTGCTCCTCCGGACAGGTCAAGGTAGTATGCCTCATGGGATTTCCAGGAAAAAGATACACCAACTATTTCTGCATCAATTACATTCAGACTTGTTGTTTCCGTATCAGAACAGAATTCTTTTTTTCCTGCCAATTCTTTCTGCAGCC
>CAYOVC010000076.1:0-9985 GCA_964407305.1 uncultured Bacteroidaceae bacterium
GTTTTGGAAAAGATGGCAAATTCTTTTACGAGAAGCACAAGCTTTTTCTTTACAAAGAAGATTTCGAAAAGTTTTCAGATGGCTTGAACGAGGTAATTGAGTTCATTCGGGAGGCGAACCCCCAGCTTACGGAGCCGGAGGATGCACATGACTACAAGTCCGATGCCAGCAAAGAAAAAGAGGCGGTAACAGCAGATGAGTCCAAGGATTTTACCAATGTAAAATTCGAGGACCTGGATGATAGTAACAGCTGATATCCTGCGGTTGCATTTTTTGCTTTATTCTACAGAGTGATTTTTTCGGTGCTTCCGAAAAGAGTCACTTTGTTTGCTTTTTTTCAATAAAAGCTTCGACCTCACCAAATGAAAGTTTCTTTACATTGGTTACAATACAGTTTTCAAGCAGAAAGTCGCCATACTGGTTGCATTCGTTGATTCCTTCCGTAAATACCTCTTTAACAGGATATTGTATAGGTATCAGCAGAGTCATTGCGGCCAGGTAACCCGATGACTCGAAATCCTCTATTTCTCCCTCATATTTCTTCAGCACATAAGGAAATTCGTTCTGAATAATTCTTTTCTGGAAACCGGTAAGTATTTCGTTGTTCCGGGCAATTAATACCACAAAATACCTGAGCTTATTATCCCTTCCACCCAATCCGGTTGATATAAACACCTGGTTCTCCTCTAACAAATGACTCTCCAGGTGCATTCTCGACTCCTGCAGGGCCAATACGCTCCATTCGCGCAACTCCTTGTCAGGATCGGTAGCATATGCCTCAATGGCCCTGTATGCCAAAACATCCTCCATGGTTGCAAGCCTGGCAAGAATCTGCTTCTTACCCTTTATCGGATAGTCTTCCTCCTTTAAAAGTCCGACCTGATCCAGCGCCCAGTCACCATCATATTCCGTTGATATCCGCTTGGAGTATTCAAAATACTCTACCTGCAGATCAACATCAATGGTATCTTCCATAATGTTGACATTTTCGGGAACTTTACCTATCAGTTCCTTGATCTTATCATATAAGTTTTCGCTATCTTTCACAACTACAGACTATTACAGACATTCATTCATCCCCTGGTTTGTGTAAACAATTTGTTACTAAGAGGTCTTTTGAAAATGACTAAACGTTAAATAATTCCAGATTGCCTTTATAAATATATAAAAATATACAGTGTAACAAAATTTTTAAAAGTTAAAATGCATGTTCGGAATTGATAAACGGTTAAAATCACGATACTTTTCTTACATTTGAAAGATGCAAAATGACAATACCATTCCCTCTCCAAAATAACCTAAATACACATGGAAATATTGTTGATTATCGGTGGTCTGGCTCTGATTATTATTGGATTCTTCGGCAGTGCCTTGCCTGTTTTACCCGGACCGCCACTGGCGTGGATCGGTTACCTGATGTTGCACTGGACAGAACGTGTTGCAGATAACCCCAATTACGACAACTCTCTCTGGATCATGCTCTTTCTGGTAATACTGGTAACGGTACTCGACTATGTTGTCCCGGTTTGGGGAACAAAAAAATGGGGAGGGTCAAAAGCCGGCATGTGGGGTGCCACCATTGGACTGATTATCGGTCTCTTCCTGGGTCCAGTCGGAATAATTATCGGTCCGTTTGCCGGGGCCTTTATCGGCGAACTTGTCTCGGGAAAACGCGAGCAGGAGGCCTTAAGAGCAGGATGGGGATCATTCCTCGGCTTCCTGCTGGGTGTTGGGCTGAAGCTGATGGTTTGTGCTACCTTGCTGTTTTTGTTTGTATATTATCTGGTCTGGTAAAACCCATTACAGACATTTCGCCCACTACAGACATTTCGCTCCTGACGGGGCTTGTTCTGGAATGTTCCTGCTTCATTACCACTACAGACATGTCGCCCGTGACGGGGCTATACATTTCGCTCCTGACGGGGCTTGGATATGATGCCCCTAACAGAGTTTAAATGGGGGGTGGGGCTTATTGTCCGAGGGTGGCAACCATAACAGCTTTGATGGTATGTAGCCGGTTTTCCGCCTCGTCAAAAACAAGGGAATTTTCCGATTCAAAAACATCCTCGGTTACCTCCATCGCTTCCAGACCGAATTTCTGGTAGATCTCCTCCCCCACGTTCGTCTCCCTGTTGTGAAAGGCCGGCAGACAATGCAGAAACTTTACATTGTTGTTGCCGGTTTTTTTAACTACTTCACTGTTGACCTGGTAGGGCCTGAGCAACCTGGTACGTTCTTCCCAAACCTCCTCCGGTTCCCCCATCGATACCCATACATCTGTATACAGGAAATCAACACCTCTTACACCCTTGTCAACATTGTCAGTAACCGTAATTTTCGCACCGGTTTGCGCCGCGATCTCCCTGCACTGTTCCACCAATGATTCACTGGGTTGACACTCCCTGGGAGCCACGGCCCTGAAGTCCATTCCCATCTTGGCGGCCCCAACCAACAGCGAGTTACCCATATTGTTCCTTGCATCGCCAAGATAGGCAAAAGCAACCTGGTTCAAAGGCTTATCGCAATGCTCCATCATAGTCATAAAATCGGCCAGTATCTGGGTGGGATGAAATTCCGTTGTCAGTCCGTTCCATACAGGAACACCAGCATACCTTCCCAGTTCCTCAACAACATCCTGACCAAATCCGCGGTACTCGATTCCGTCATACATCCTTCCTAAAACCCTCGCAGTATCTTTCATCGACTCTTTCTGACCAATTTGTGATCCAGTCGGACCCAGGTATGTCACATGCGCACCTTGTTCATAGGCAGCAACTTCAAATGCGCACCTGGTTCTGGTTGACGACTTTTCAAAAATCAGAGCGATACTTTTGCCAGTTAACCTGGGTACCTCTGTACCGCTGTATTTTGCCCGCTTTAATGAAAAACTCAAATCAAGCAGAAACCTGATCTCCCCTGGTGAATAATCCAGAAGCTTTAAAAAATTCCTGTTCCTTAAATTGTATGCCATGACCTTCCTGTTTTGTTTCTGACTGCAAAAATAATTTAATCTTCGTATTCCATGGTAATTTTCGTGCCATAACTTTTATCCTCCAGTTTGAACGCCTCCGTTATCACACTTTTCGTCCCCCCGGACTTAACAAAATCCAAACAGGCCCTTATCTTTGGAGCCATATCTCCTTCACCGAACATTCCCTTTTGCAAATAAGCTTCAGTATCTGCAAGGTTCAAAAACTCCTTTACCTCCTGTTGTGGCGTTCCGTAATGAATATATACGTAAGGCACATCCGTTAGAATATAGAACTCCTCCGCACCGATCTGTGAAGCAAGCAATGAGGATGCCAGGTCCTTGTCAATGACCGCCTCAGAGGGCCTTACCCTGCCCTCTTCGTCGATGTAGACAGGAATTCCCCCTCCTCCCGCAGCAATAACAATGGTGCCCTGATTTGCCAGTGCCTCAACCACCTTCTCATTCATAATACCAATCGGTGCAGGCGACGGGACCACCCTTCGCCAGCCATCTTTCATCTTCTTGTCCTCCTTGAACACCCAGCCCTTTTCAGCAGAAATTCTATCGGCCTCCTCTTTTGAATAGATCTTACCCACCCGCTTGGAAGGATCCCCGAAGGCAGGATCGTCATTTTTTACCAGCACCTGCGTTACAAGGGTCACAATCTCCTTCTTAATACCATGCTTCTTCAATACATTCCTGAACATCCGCTCAATCATATAACCGATACCTCCCTGCGAATCGGCAACACAGATATCCAATGGCATTTGAGGAATCTTATAGATCGTCTCTCCTGCATCATTTCTCATGAGAATATTGCCAACCTGCGGACCGTTCCCATGGGTAATGACCAGTTCAAATCCATCCCTGATCAGGTGAACAAGGTTTTCAAGGGTATCTGTTGTGTTCTGCTCCTGCTCATCAATGGTACCCTCCTGGTCGCCCCGCAGAAGTGCATTGCCTCCCAGGGCTACAACGGCAACTTTTGTCATTTAAGTAATGGTTTAGAAAATACAAATCTAGGATATTTATCATCCTGTTTGATGCCGAAAAAATGATTTACAGCAGCTGATACCATGTTGTGCAATAGGTTTTTTAACGATCCGGCTACATTTATCCATAGACAGATGATAAACACTTTGCATTGTTCAACTCTGTTTCCTATTTTTACCAATATTTTAAATTCATGCACCAAACGTTAAGAACCACTCTCCTGCTCTCTATTTGCCTGGGAATCATATCCGGCTGCCGCCCATCAGATCGCAAAATAGGTGAAACGGAGGCCGATTATATCGAATACAATGTGGTTTACCTGGAGAATATGGCAGGTGATATTCCCACAAAGATGCTTCCGGATGTAATGGAGGCATATTACAGCAACAGATATATTAAAACCAGCATCAAGGGCTTTTTCGGACAGTTCGCACTTATACAAATTGCCGATCTGAGAAAGAGTTCTGTAACTACCATGATCAATTTTTTTGGAAACAAAGTCTTTTACACAGGTGACAAAGGGGAAATACCCGTGGGCATCAGGGAATTAAATAATCCCGGGATGCACATCACCAGCGACACACTGAGAATCTGTGGCATGCTTTCCAAAAAAGCGGTTGTGGAAACAATCGACGACAGGTTCGATATCTATTTTATTGAGGAGATCGATATAAAATCACCCAACATCACTACCCCCTATTACTTTATTGACCATGTCCTCTCCGATTTCAGGGTACAGCTCAGCGTGCTCAAAATGCAGCTGATCATGCGGCACCATGAAAAAACTACCGTCAACCACACAGTTTTCGAGATCCCCGAAGAGTACAAACAGGTTACAAAAGAGACAATGGAGGCAATAATTAACAGCCTGTTCACAAAAGAATGATGATCCTTTCCCCGTTATTATTATCTTAGTGATAGAAGAAGCGGGAACCATACCCCTCAGCAAACATATACAATGGGAAGAAGAAAAAAGAAGAAGACAGCAGCAGGTAAAAACAGCATCAAAGGCACTTTCGGGTTCCTGAAAGATGAACGGTTCAGGTATGCAACAGGAATCATCCTGGTACTGCTGGCATTCTACCTGTTCCTATCATTTATATCCTACTTCTTTCACTGGGAGACCGACCAGGACTTTCGATGGGCAGATGTCTTCTCCGGACCTGAGATTACCGTTGAAAACCAGGGAGGTAAGTGGGGTGCCTGGCTGTCCGATCTTTTTGTCAACCAATGGTTTGGCTTTTCCAGCCTGCTCTTTCCCTTTATCCTGCTCGTCTGGGCCCTCAGCCTGTTCGGAATCAACCTGCTGAAAACGTGGTCCCTCACGCGAAACATCCTGGTGCTGATCATCCTCTCATCGATCCTCCTCGGCTTTCTCTTTGGCAATGCATCGGGCTTCCTCGGCAGCGGTCCCGGCGGCTCACACGGATACCACATCAGCCGCTGGATGGTCGCCTCCCTCGGCGTGGCAGGCACCGCTTTCGTCCTCCTCATCCTTTTCTCTGTCTTCGCACTTTTCACCACGCCCATATTACAAACCCTTAAGAACCTTCGTAAAACCGCCACAACAGAGGAACCCGGATCGGAGAAAAACGAGGATCCCGATACGGAAACTATTTTTGAGCACAACGCAAACACATTCGACAAGGACCCATCCATGCATGAAGAGGAACCCTCCACCGAACAACATACTACCATTCCTAACGGGGGATCGCCAGGTAGTACCGCAGCCAGTGAAAATCAGGGGCACTCCGACAACGTGGAGATCACCGTTGAAGAAGAGTCGCCCGAGGACCGTGGAGAAGGTGTTGGTACCGCAGGTGAACTGCAGGATTACGATCCCACCCTCGAACTGCCGCATTATAAACTCCCGCCGCTGAGCCTGCTGAAGGACTACGATGGTGGAGATACAACCGTCACCAATGAAGAGCTGATCTCCAACAAGAATAAGATCGTGGAAACCCTTGCTTCGTATAAGATCAAAATCGATAAGATCAAGGCAACCATCGGCCCAACAGTAACCCTCTATGAGATCGTCCCGGCACCCGGTATTAGAATCTCGAAGATCAAAAACCTGGAAGATGATATTGCCCTGAGCCTGGCGGCCCTTGGAATCAGGATCATCGCTCCCATCCCCGGAAAGGGAACCATCGGGATCGAAGTACCCAACCAGACCCCCAGGATCGTATCGATGAAGTCGATCCTCAGCTCAAGGAAATTTCAGGAATCCGATTTCGAACTGGCCATCGCCATGGGAAAAACCATCTCGAACGAGACATTTACCTTCGACCTCACCAAAATGCCGCACCTGCTGGTGGCCGGTGCAACCGGACAGGGAAAATCGGTCGGACTCAATGCAATCATAGCATCGCTCCTTTATAAAAAACATCCGGCACAGCTGAAATTTGTCATGATCGATCCGAAAAAAGTGGAGCTATCGCTATTTTCGCGGATCGAAAACCACTTCCTGGCCAAGCTCGAAGATACAGAGGAGGCGATCATCACCGATACCCAGAAAGTGATCAGTACACTCAATGCCCTCTGTGCAGAGATGGATCAACGTTACGACCTGCTGCAAAAGGCCCATGTGAGAAACATCAAGGAGTACAACAAGAAGTTTATATCCAGGAGACTGAACCCCGAAAAGGGCCACAGGTACATGCCCTTTATCGTCGTGGTGATCGATGAATTTGCCGATCTGATCATGACCGCCGGAAGGTCGATCGAAACCCCCATATCCAGACTTGCACAACTGGCCAGGGCCATCGGGATCCACCTGGTAATCGCAACGCAGCGACCCACGACCAATATCATCACCGGGGTGATCAAAGCCAACTTCCCCGCCAGGATCGCTTTCCGCGTCTCCTCAGGTATCGACTCCCGGACGATTCTCGACGGACCCGGGGCCGATCAGCTGATCGGACGGGGCGATATGCTCTTCCTGAGCGGCAACGAACCGGTGCGTATACAATGTGCTTTTATTGACACACCCGAAATTGATGACCTGACTGAATTCATCAGTGAGCAAAAAGGATACGCCGGCGCTATGGAGCTTCATTCTGTTGATGAAGAGGTGGGAGATTCGATGGAGGTCGACCTCAGGAAAAGAGACGATCTGTTCGAAGAGGCAGCCCGACTCGTGGTAATGCACCAACAGGGGTCCACCTCTTTGATACAGCGAAAACTGGCCCTTGGCTACAACCGTGCCGGCAGAATCGTCGACCAGCTTGAAGCAGCCGGCGTGCTCGGACCACCGGAAGGAAGCAAGCCCAGGCAGGTCATTCCCAAAGATGATTTCAGTTTGGAACAGATTTTGAATGATCTGTAATAAAACAACGATGAGAACGATTATTTATACAGCGCTGCTGCTATCCTGCGTCGCTTTACAGGCGCAAAAAGATGATGCAGCCAAACCTTACCTGGAAAAGATCGCGGGCGACCTCGACCCGGGATACGCTATCAATATTACCTTTGAATATATCCGCGAGGACCAGCAGGATGGAAGCACCATTGAAGGAGAGGGTACATTGGTAATGATGGGCGACAAATATAAAACAGCGCTGGAAAATGCAGTTATATGGTTCGATGGACAAAAGCAGTATTCTCTTCAGACAGAGATTGAAGAGGTATATATCAGCGTACCCGATACCGGTAATAATGAGTTTATGTTTTCCGATCCTGTCCGGCTACTGAGAAACTTTGAGAAGGAGTTTAAATACCGTTACATGGGAAAAAACAGCATCAAAGGCATCCCGGCCGAAGAGATCCAGCTCTATCCCGAAGAACTCGGCGGACCATATGCGCTGATCAAACTCTTCTTCTCGCCGGCAAAGAGTGAACTAAAAGCCATTGTCATCCGGCACAAACAGGGAATCCTATATACCATGATCGTTAAAGATCTTGAACGCATGGATGACCCGGACGATACATTTTTCAGGTTCAATAAGAATGATTACCCCAATGTGGATGTCATTGAACTGCTCTAAGCGGCCATCCTACTCCGGATAAGCGATCCGGGCATGGTAAATATTGTTGAGCTTATGCTTAAAGATCTGCTTGATCGTGGTGATGTCACTGAAAGTAATATCTGCCTCTGAATACTGCTCCTCAGCAGTCTGATGTGCCACGATCTGATCCACCAGCTTGTTCAGGGATTCTTCAGTGATCTCCTTCATGCTGCGTGATGCTGCTTCTACCGAATCTGCAATCATCAGTACCGCCATCTCCTTCATGTGTGGCTTCGGACCCGGATACCGGAAGTCATTGGCATCAACCTCCTCATGGGGATTATCACTGATATAGGATCTGTAAAAATACTGAACCGTCGATGTGCCATGATGCGTCAGGATAAAATCGATAATCTGCTGGGGAAGGTTATATTTCTTTGCAATTTCCACCCCGTCAGTCACATGATCAATAATAATCTTCGCACTGGTCTTGAAATCGACTCTTTTGTGGGGATTATCTCCGTCATGCTGGTTCTCAATAAAGAAATAGGGGTTGTTCATCTTCCCGATATCATGGTACAGTGCACCGGTTCGTACAAGCAGCGGATTACCACCCACCCTGAGTACCGCCTCTTCCGCAAGATTGGCCACCTGCAGGGAATGCTGAAACGTTCCGGGTGCCTGTTCTGCAAGCTTGCGAAGCAGGGGCTGGTTGGTATCTGAAAGTTCAAGTAGCGTGGCGTCAGAGAGAAAACCAAACAACCTTTCAAAAATGTAGATCAGCGGATAAACCGTCAGGATCAACAACCCGTTCCCCCCAAACCATAAAAGCTGCGTCCAGTCAACACCCTCCAGTGTTCCCTCCTGGAGCAGAGAGAGGATGACATAGACCAGCATGTAGGTGAGGCTCACAAAGCTTGCGATGAAGAAGAGAATGCTCCGTTTATAGTAGGAGCGCATCGAAAATACTGCGACCACACCTGCCAGGAAATTCATCAGCAAAAACTGGTAACTGTTTGGAATCCAAAAGCCTGCAAGTAACAGGATGAGAAAATGCACAAACAGTGCAAAACGTACATTGAAAAATGTCTTCAGAAAGATCGGGATAATCGCAAAGGGGATCACATAATAACTGATGGCATCATTGTTCACTGTCACCTTGGTCAGGGCAACCATGATCACAATAAGGGTAAGGATAAAGGTGGTTTTCGCTCCACTTCCCATCATGTCCTGCCTGAAATTTGAAACATACCAGAGCAGGGACAAAAAGAGGATGGAGATAAGAATAAACTGTCCGAGGTAAATGACCGAATAATTCCTGATCACATTGGCATTTGACTCATACTCCCTGCGAAGAGACTCCACCAGCTGAAATCGTGAGGGGGACACAAGCTCTCCACGGGAAATAATAATCTGTCCGGACTGCACCATACCCAGTGTTCTACTGATCTCGTCAAGCTTTGTCCGTAACACGTTCCGGGTCATCGCCTCATCATAAAAAAGATTGGGTCTGATATACCTCGCAATGGTAATACGCGACAGGATCTGGCTCTCGGAAAGCGAAGTGAAATTTTTAAGGGCATTGAGCACATATTCATAAGCCCGCTTCTCTGTATAAAGATCCGATAAGATTATTTCATCGGCCAGCTGACGTTTTCTCACGATCACCTTTGTTTCATCCGGATCCTGTTGCTGAATCAGCGGATGCATCTCTATGATCCCCTTGCTGTAAACCACTTTCAATAATCCGGGCAAGGTATCTGCAACATTTCGCTGAAAATTCCTCAGAAGGGGAAGATTGATGCCTGCCCTGTTATTATTTTCCGAAAGATCATTTCGTAGATCTGCCAGCACGCGGACCACAACCGATGTGTCGAGCGTAAAATAGGGTGTGTGTTTTCGGGTGATACTGTCGATCTCCCTGCTAAGCTGCGCATCATCCTTATAGATCGGAAAATCGAATGGAGCAATCAGGTTCTCATGCTTCCATGGCCTGTTCTTGACATATTCATATTGAAATTTGCCCTCCCGGGGATACATCCAGAACACCAGCAGGATACTGATCAGGTACAAG
>CAYOVC010000077.1:0-9714 GCA_964407305.1 uncultured Bacteroidaceae bacterium
TACTGAATATGTGTATGATAACCATTTATATCAAACCGACATTCTTTTTACCTTTTATTCATGGTACGAATTTGGATGGTACCCATGTGAACTAAAAATTCGATCACAAAATTTTTAATCATTTAAAAAAACAGGAATCATGAAAAACAAATCGATAGTTATAACAGGCGGATCAGGAGGAATTGGGCTCACCACTGGAAAAATGTTTCTGCAGGAAGGTGCCAAGGTATTGCTTGTAGATATTGATGAAGAAGCATTGAAAAAGGCTTCTGAAGAGAATAAGTCATCCGATTTACATATTTTTAAAGCCGATGTGAGTGATGAAAACCAGGTAAAGGCCTATGCTGAAAAAGCGCGGGAGCTGTTCGGCCATGTTGATGTCTTTTTCAACAATGCCGGTATTGAAGGTGAGGTAAAGCCACTGGAAGATTACCCGATGGATGTATACCACAAACTCATGGAGATCAACGTGCACGGTGTCTATTACGGACTCCGGTATATATTTCCCCTGATGAAGGAAAAGGGTGGATCTGTTATCATTACCTCTTCGGTAGCAGGAATGTCAGGTACGGCCAATGTACTTCCCTACGTAACCAGCAAGCATGCGCTTGTGGGCATGATGCGTTCAGCAGCGCTGGAAGGTGCACCCTCCAATATCCGGGTCAATACAATCAACCCCTCCCCGGTCGACAACCGCATGATGGAATCGCTGGAAGAGGGCTTTGCTCCCGGAGAGTCAGCCTCGGCCAAAAAGAGTTTTGAGCAGTCGATTCCATTGGGACGCTATGCTTCCAATGAGGAGGTCGCAGAACTGGCACTGTTTCTCGCCAGTGACCGCAGCAGCTTTATCACCGGGGCTGTTATTCCGGTCGACGGCGGCATGACTGCCTGATAACAGGTGGAATCGAAAATTGGATATTTCGAACCTAACCTTTATATTGCATTTCACACGGCAGCTCTGATCAATATCAACAATAGATAAAGTATATTGAATGGAAAAAAATCAACAATTTCCATGGCACAGCCTGGATATTGAAAAAGTCAAGGAGAAATTGTCGGCCGGTGAGCATGGACTCACGGCTGATGAGGTACAGAAACGGCAGGAAAAATACGGAAAGAATGTGCTTCCCGAAAAGGGTGGAAAAAATGTGATCCTGCTGTTCCTGAAACAATTCAAGGATTTTCTGATTTTGATCCTGTTCATTGCAGCAGGGATCGCATGGTGGGCGGACCACATGGCCGATGTATATATTATCCTTGCAGTGATCCTGTTCAATGCCATCATGGGCTTTACGCAGGAGTATAAAGCAGAGAAAGCGATCAAGGCCATCAAGGGCATGGTGAAGAAGCGGGCCTGGGTGGTGCGCGACGGCAGGGAGACCGAAGTGGAGGCCGAAGATATCGTTCCCGGTGATATCATCCTGTTGAAGGAGGGATCCACCATCCCTGCTGATGGCAGGCTGATCAGGGCGAAGAACCTGCATACCGAAGAGGCTTCCCTGACCGGAGAATCAATGCCGGTAGACAAAAAAACGGAGCCGGTAGCAGAAGACGCTCCTGTCGCCGACCGCACCAACATGGTTTTCAAAGCCACCAATATATCCAGGGGTGCGGGAAGGGCACTGGTAACCGCTACAGGTAAAAACAGTGAGATTGGAAAAATTGCCACTTCGATGAGCGAAATGAAGATGCAGGATTCCAATTTCAAAAATAAAACCGCAAAGCTCGGGAAACAGATGGCTGTGATAGCCGTTTCCACAGCTGCCATTGTTTTTGCAATCGGATTCCTGATCCGTGAATTTGAATTTAAGGAGATCCTGCTCGTCACGATTGCGACACTCGTCTCATCCATTCCGGAGGGACTGCCGGTGGTTATCTCCATCGTTCTGGCGATCGGCGCCAAGCGGATGGCGAAACAAAATGCGATCATCAGGGAATTCACCGCCACAGAGATGATGGGGTCCGTGTCGACCATCCTGACAGATAAAACCGGAACCATCACCCAGAGTGTTCTCACCGTTAAAAAAGTATTTACCGGGAGTGGTGACGAACTGGATGTGTCCGGAACGGGTTATGAACTGGAGGGCGAGTTTAAGAAAGGAGACGAAAAAAGAGATCCACTCCACAACCCGGTGGAAGGCAAACTGATGGCCATTGCAGATATCTGCAACAATGCCACCCTGGAGGTGGAATCTGACCAGGTAAGCGGCGACCCAACGGAAGCCGCCATGTTGGTCATGGGGCGAAAGTCAAAGATCAGGGAGCAAGCATCATATAAACAGCACAAACGACTGGATGACCTTCCCTTTAATTCAGAACAACAATTCAGGGCCAGCCTGGTAGATACCGGTGAGGGGACCGAGGTGTTTGTGATCGGAGCACCCGAAAAAATACTGGAGCTCAGCAACAAATGGCTGGGACCCGACGGTCCGCAGGAGATGACCGACAAGAAGAGGGAGGAGATACGCAAGAAAATCGATGCCTGGACCGGCGATGCCATGCGGGTGCTGTCACAGGCATACAGGCCGGCGGAAAACAGCGAAAGCGTGGAGGTCGGCGATGTAAAAGAGCTGATCTGGACCGGCATCACAGGAATCATTGATCCCCCCAGGGAGGGGGTGAAAGAATCCATAGAGGAGTGTAAAACCGCCGGCATACGCGTAATCATGGTAACAGGGGATCACAAGAGAACCGCTGCTGCCATCGCCGGGCAGGTGGGTATTATCGACAGCAAGGAAGAAAAGGAGAACGAAAAATACCCGGTGGCCCTTACATCAAAAGAGCTCGATCTGGACGACGAAGCGTTTGATGATATGATCGAGCATGTTTCTGTGTTTGCCAGGGTCGATCCCCAAACCAAGCTCCGTATTGCCGAGCGGTTGCAGGCGAAGAAGACCCTGATTGCGATGACGGGCGACGGGGTAAATGATGCCCCTGCACTCAAACGTGCTGATGTGGGTATCGCCATGGGTATCAAAGGAACCGACGTGGCCAAGGATGCAGCTAAAATCGTGTTGCAGGACGACAATTTCAGTAGCATTGTAAATGCCATCAGGGAGGGCCGCATCGTCTTTGAGAATGTAAAAAAGACCAGTTATTTCCTGATCACAACAAACTTCGCACAGACTTCGGTGCTTATCTTCGGACTGCTGCTTGGATTTCCCCTGCCGCTCACAGCAGCAATGATCCTGTTTGTTAACCTGATCACCGACGGAATCATGGATGTTGCCCTCGCGACCGAGCCCGGTCACGGAAAAATCATGCAACAACCACCCGTTAAAAAGGATGTCAGCATCCTGCACTGGGATGTCGTGCCCTATCTTGTTATCATGGCCATAATCATGGTCACCCTCTCACTGTTCACCTTCAATTATTACCTGCCGGATGGAGTCGAAATGGCAAGGGCAGGCGCATTTTTGGTAATAGCAGCAACACAGATCTTCAACGCATTCAACTTGCGCTCACTGGAAGAGTCCAGTTTCAAAATCGGTTTCTTTTCAAACAGATGGATCACTGCCGCAATGATTGCCTCCCTGGCAATGCAGGTGGTGGTCATTAAAACACCTTTCTTCAGGGATCTGTTTGGATTCGGAAACCTGGCGATACCCGACTTCCTGGTCATTATTGCCGCCTCATCACTGGTACTGCTGGGCAGCGAATTGTATAAATACGTAAAACACCGTACAGATATATTCTCAACGTAAAATGGGAGGCTGAACGCAATGGCGGCAGTTTCTTTATCAATTACCGTACCTTTTCCGGGCTGCCGGCAGCTCCCGCACCAGCGCTTCAATTTTCACCCGTCTGCCATGCGCCGGAAGCAACGTTTTTACCCCGCTATTGATATACCGCTCCCAGCTTTGCAACACCCCCGCCCGGTCGTTCGCAAATGGCGGGTAGTACGTTTTTGGCGAAATATTAAACACATTATCGCCAACGATCGCCTCACCCGATTCGAGAAGTACAGAGAGCGACCCGGCCGTATGTCCCGCTGTGTGTATAACCTCACCGGGGATCCCGTAGTCGCTCAGGCTGAGCGCATCCTCCACCAGCAGGTCGGGCTCAACCGGCGGATAGGCAGATAGCCTGCGGGCTAAGACTTTGCTCAGTGCAATCAAAAGCTTTCCTTTCCAGCGCGTTCCCCTGGGAAAAGGCGTTCTTCCCTGTTGCAAAAATCCGGCCTCCGAACTGTGAACGACCAGCGGTGCACCGGTCAGCGCCCTGATCTTCCGGGCTCCCCCGGCATGATCAAAATGGGTATGTGTAAGTATGATCAGGCGGAGATCCTCCAAAGGTTTCTGCAGGTCAGACATCGCCTCAAGGAATTTATCCTCATTGCCGGCCTGGCCCGTATCAACCAGAACCACTGCCTCCCGATTGTAAAGCAGGAAGGCGGACGCATAGGAAAACCTGATTCTTCTGATCTTTACCAGTGTCATGCTATCTCACAAAAAAGTCCATCATTTTCTGATCCTGCAGGTAGCATTCCAGGTGATCGCCAATCTTTACCGGGCCGACTCCCGCAGGTGTTCCGGTAAAAATCAGATCGCCCGTCTTGAGTGTCATGAACCGCGACACATAGGCAATGAGCCGGTCGAAACCAAAAATCATATCACGGCTGCTGCCCCGCTGTACCGTTTTTCCGTTGAGATCGAGGTGGAAGCTGATGCTATGCGGATCTTTCAGTTCAGACAAGGGCACAAAAGCACTCACAGGAGCAGAATAGTCGAAGCCCTTGGCGATCTCCCAAGGCAAACCCTTGTCTTTCATCTCATTCTGCAGGTCGCGCGCCGTAAAATCAACCCCCAGCCCGATCTCACCAAAGTAACGATTTGCAAATTTCTCCGGAATGCTACGGCCGAGTCGATGGATCTTTATCACCAGCTCAAGCTCATGGTGCACATCATTTGAAAAATCGGGATAGAAAAATGGCCTGTTATTCAATACCAGCGCCGAATCGGGCTTCAGGAAAAATACCGGTTTTTTCGGTACCGGGTTGCTCAACTCCTTCGCATGATCGACATAATTCCTTCCTATACAGATGATCTTCACAGTCTCAATTTTTTAATTTCTTCATACTTCTTGCCCTGGCGGCATCCATTCCGACAGCGTGCCTGCTCCTGGCACAATTTGTGCGTGACCTTTATCACTGACCGGATCATCCGCCCTTTAGTCCCCTCAACTTGATCGAGGTGAGCATCTTTTTGGTGTAGAGGGGGAAATCTCCCTGCATCATCCAGCCATAGTAACCCGGATCACTGGCCAAAACCTCCTCCACCAGCTTCCCCTTGTATTTACCGAAATTAAATACCTCCCTCTCATTCTCATCAAAGATGATCCTGCCGGCAAAATCAACGTTCCTGTTATGCGCTGAAAACTCCGCCAGCTTTGCAATATCATTCTCCAGTGCATCGTAATGATCCAACTGTGCCTGTAGGATCTCATAGGTCGCCCGCGTATCCGCCTTGGCACTGTGTGCATTCTCCAGCTCCTTGCCGCAATAAAACTTCAATGCAGCAGCCAATGTACGTGGTTCCATCTTCATAAAAATCACCTGTACATCAACAAACTTTCGTTTTTTCAGATCAATATCCACCCCTGCACGCAAAAACTCCTCAGCCAGCAACGGGATATCGAATCTCACCGAGTTATAACCTGCAAGGTCGCAGCCCTCAAACTCCCTGGCCACTGTTTTGGCAACTTCGTTGAATGGTTGTGCGTCCTTCACATCCGCATCGGATATGCCATGTATCTCAGTTGCAGAAGGCGGAATGGGAATACCCGGGTTCACCTTTATCGTGCGTGATGTTTCGTTTCCGTTGAGTTCGATCTTCAGATAGGAGATCTCCACGATGCGGTCATTGGCCACATTGATCCCCGTGGTCTCAAGATCAAAAAAGATGATTGGATTTTTTAGGTTTAGTCTCATGCTATAACACTTATGTTCTGATGGTGCATATAAAAAAGAAAGCTGCCTGGAATTGCAGCCTTTCCTTGTATCTTCCAATCCGGCATCTTCCGGAACCTGTCCATCCCTATTTGCTATGCGTTAATCATCATCGGCATCAGAAGCATCAGGATATCTTCACTATCGTTCTCAGATGTTGCCGGTAACAGGATGCCCGCACGGGTGGGATCAGACATCTCAACCACCACATCGGATGTAGTAAGGTTTGCCAGGATCTCGATCAGGAAGGTTGATTTGAAGCCGATCTCCATATCATCGCCTTCATACTGACAATTCATGTGCTCGGTACCGGAAATGGAAAAGTCAATATCCTGGGCAGAGACGGTCAGCTGATTACCGGTGAGTGAGAGCTTAACCAAATTGCTGGCCTGGTTGGAAAAGACAGATACCCTTCGCAGCGCATTGTAGAATTCGATCCTGTCGATTGTCATTTTAAACGGGTTCTCGGTTGGGATCACGCTGTTGTAACTCGGATAGTTCCCCTCAACGAGCCGACAAACCATTTTGTAATTCGTTAAGGTAAAGGCTGCGTTCTTCTCGTCAAACTCCAGCTTTACCATGTTCTGCTCCCTGGAGAGAATATTCTTCAGCAATCCTGCCGGTTTTTTCGGTAGTATAAATGAGGCGACACTATCGGCCGTAACATCCGTACGCTTGTAGCGCACCAACTTATGCGCATCAGAGGCAACAAAGGTGGTATCGTCTTCGGAAAGCTCAATATAGATCCCGTTCATCACCGGCCTGAGTTCATCATCTGCGGTGGCAAAAATTGTTTTGTTTATTCCGGACAGTAACGCACCGGCATCGATCTCCATCCCCTGCATCTGTTCAGCCTTGATCGTGGGCACCTGCGGAAATTCAGCAGCACTCTGACCCGGGATGGTAAACTTACCGTTTTCAGACTGGATCACAACCATCATCGTGCTGGTGTTGATCTCAAAGGTGAGCGGTATTTCAGAGAACTCCTTGAGCGTATCGGTTAATATCTTCGCCGGGATAGCGATCTCGCCAGAGCCATCAGCATTCTCAAGTGACAGGGAGGTGATCAGGGTAGACTCAAGGTCGGAAGCTGTAACCTCCAGAACGCCACCATCAAGAGAAAACAGGAAATTATCAAGGATAGGAAGGGTGTTCTTGTTGCTGATCACCCGGCTGACGGCCTGCAGGTGGCTGAGCAGCTCCATGCTGGATACAACGAATTTCATAGAATATCAGGTTTTTATGAACTTTTTAATGTATGCGAATTTAGAATTGTTTTGGACTACCAATTATACAAAAAAAAAATGTCATACCCTCATCATCGATAATTAATATTTCAGTGCACCTGGAAGATCCCCTTCTAAAGGCATCCGGCAGATCAATTCCGGTATTTCTCCAACCCGCGCATAAGCAGATCGAGATAATAGTAGTTCACGGCCCGGTATTCCGGCTTCCCGTTAAAAACCACGATCGCCTCAAACAGGTCAGGAGCATCTCTTCCCGGCTTTGTCCACTGGTATATTTCAAAAGCATTAACCGTCCCATCAAAGGCAGTCACCCCAACGATAGCGTACGGTTGTTCCGTAATGGTCCCCGGTTCAATCTCCCCTTCAGAAACTACGGCATCATACCGGATGGCATTAAAGAAGGAAAAGAGCATCCTGATTTTCCGCTCATCCACACTGTCCGTCACATCCTCCATCGACAACAGGTTTGTTACGCTGATATGGTACAGTGAATCCTGCGTGGCCCGGAAGGGTGTGCCTTCGTGTGGATCAATAGTTACAGAGCGGATCTCGGAGGGGAGCAGGCTCACCACCAGGTGTCTCCTGTAGTGATCCCGGTTCCCGGAAAAGATCTTTTCCAGCGACAGCTCCTCATATCCCGCCAGTTCAACCCCGAATGCCCTGTCTGCTCCGGGTGCAAAAACGGCATAGCCACCGCCAACCGTATTCCCGAAATAAAAATGTCCGGACACCCTCCTCCTGCCAAAAAAAACAAACTCCGTCACCTCTCCCCGCAGCACATCTCCGTCAAGTGGAAGAATGGCTGTAATGCGCAACCGCTTACTGGCATACAGCAGGTTTTCCACCGCCTCACTGTTCAACTCCTCCTCGCCCATTGTCCAGACAGAGTCGTTTCGGTGAAACCCAAGTGTATCATACCCCCTGATCACCTGGATGCGGTATACCTCTTCGGGCGACTGGGGAAACAGGCCGGCCAGCCCCTTGCCCGTGGTCGACCACCGGTCGGCCAGCAGCCACCAGGTCCCTGCTGCCAACAGCAACACAAGGATAACAGCGATGGTATAACGCAAGCGCATCAGGTTGAATATTTTCTTTTTCTGAACATATTGAAAAGGATGCCGAACAGAATAATGAGCAACACCGGCGCCACACTGTTAATCACCTTCCACTTCACAGCTGCCTGCCTGTCTTTCGTAACCGACCTGTCGAGCAGCCGCAGCCTGAACTCCCTCGACCGCAGCTCCATCAGTCCGGTCTCATCGGTCATGTAGTTCACCGCGTTCATGATGAATTCCAGGTTTCCAAAGGTTTGGTAGGTATATTTATCATACCCGAGTTTCTCAGCCATATACCTTCCACCCTCCACCCTCACATCATTGCGGATCATATCGCCATCGGTAACCACCAGCATGGATGTAGGTACACTCTCTTTGATTATTTCTGCATCAGGCGGGTAGACACCTTTGGGTACTGAGTAATTCCTGAAAAAGGAGGGAAAGATGCCTTCCGAAAGCAGAGCAACAGGCAGATGACTGTCGGTAAACATCCGCGGATCGGGATCCCTCGACACCTCATCCATCGTGATGCGCAGGGGCACCCTCCTGCTGTGGGAGCGCGCCGAGGTGGAAAGCAGCACTGTCCTTGTCAGCGCTCCGTCATTCACCGCGATGGTATCGAAGGTTGAGATAAACTGTCCGTGGATGTAATTCAGTCCGCGCGTTACCGGATGGGTTGAGGGTGCCGAAAGCAGCGGACTGTAAACCCATGGGCGCATCTCGGTATCTTCTGTAACGGCATCAACGGAAATATTCACCGGGACATAGTTACACTGCAGGTCCGTTACAATGTTATAATCGATCCGCATGCCATACTTAAACAGTACATCCTCAATGTTCAGCTGGTTCACCAGGGAGATCGTCATGCCACTGGCCAGGCTGTCGGGAACCGTGAGCACCGGATCAATGAACCAGAGCACCTTTCCTCCACGCATCAGGTACTGGTCGATGGCAAATTTATCTGCTTCGCTAAACGGACGCATCGGCTGGGCAATGATAATGGCCTCATAATCGAGCAACGCCTCCATGTTTCCGTTGATCACCCCGCGGTCGACCTGGAAAAAGTTCTTCAGCTCATTCATGATGCTGAAGGTCTGCAGTGAGTCAAGCTCCCCGTGTCCCTCGATAAAAGCGATCCGGGGAACATCTTCTTTCGAGAGACTGTGCAACGCCTTTGAAAATTCGTACTCCAGCGATTGTATGGAGTTGCTGATGTTCACCTCGTGGGGCAGCGAGGGATTGTTTTTTAGCAGGTTCACAGGAAACTCCACGCCCCGGTAGTTGAGCACCGCTCCGGGAAAGATGATCTTATCGCTTGAGCCGCCTTCAGCATCCCGCATTTTTATATTGGTGACACGCAGTCCCTTGTTGTAAAGGTTCATGACTGTGCGATTGCGCACCCCGGCATCCTTCTCATCATATATATTAATAAAGTCGTATTGGATATTCTCACGCCCGTAAGCCC
>CAYOVC010000078.1:0-9659 GCA_964407305.1 uncultured Bacteroidaceae bacterium
CTCAATCTCATTGCATCACAGTGTTCTCCGACAAACGCCCAGTGCCAGGCTGCTGCTAAGTCATCGCATCTACAATGAAGATAATGTGGTTATTGATTCAGTGCTTATTGATGGGTATAATCTTATTTTTACTCCAAATGGAGGAGGAGACATGGACAGGACGGTACCAAATGTAGCTGGAGTTTTTGAAGCAGCAAATTCAAATATTCTCGTTCGCAAAAGTAATATTTCCCATGGGAATCTCAACTGGGACGTTTCTGCTGGTGTTTCAGCCGAAGATTCCGAGTGGATGTGTATTCCCTACTGGACAGGAAGAAATATCTGGACTACTGTAGGGGTACATGGTAATTATACAGTAGCCGCTTCCTCCGAAACCATAGGCATTAACATGCTTCAAGAAACCATGTCAGTTCCCTGGGGTACTTACAAAATCAATAATGGAGATTCCATAATTAACAGGATTTTGAACCTTGGTCCCGGTATGGCATGGCGGTATGTGCATAATTCGGCGAATTTCCCGGGTGGTGGACATACCATCTGCCAGGATAGTGATACTCTTATCCTTTATGCTACCGGAGATGTACTGGATGTAAAAGAATTCAGTCTCAGTATACAACCTCCAACAGCTGATGAAACCAGGGTATTCCCCAAACGGACAATAGATATTCTTCCTGATGAATTTGGAAATCCCCAATGGGGAGGTGTCCCCTATTACGTAACAAATTTTGAGTCCATTATGGATACTGTCGGAAACCTTCCCTTCGCTGTAAGACAGGATACGGTATATAAATATTTGGAAAAAGCAGAGAAAGCTTCCTGGGAAATCATATGGATTGACGGCCATCCCCGAGTAGACCTGAAGAATGGCGATATTCTGCGGATTACTGCTGAAAACGGGATAGATACCAAGGATTATTACCTGGACATACTTCCTCTTTCCCTTAGTTCGAATGCAAACTTAGCGAGCATCACCTGGCCGGATAAACCCGGTTTCCTGATGGGATGGGTACAAGATACCATACCAAGCTTTGCCCCACTGACAAGATTATATAATATCTTAATACCTTATCAGACTGAGTCTGTGCCTGCACTTCAGGTAACGACACAAAATCCTAACGCAAAAGTGCAAATGTTTCCTGCCGAGGCACTTGATGGAACAACAGCACAAAGAACCACCCAAATACAAATTACGGCACAGGATGACACCACCGTAGTAAATTACTATGTAACCTTCAACAAGGAAAAGCCGTCATTCCTGATTCAACCCTGGCTGGCTGAGCCTATAATTTCTGAGATCGTGTATCATTCAACTGAGAATGTTGACGGATGGCTTGAAATTTACAATCCAGGAACGGAGCCTATTGACCTGGCGAATTATATGATCATGGTAAATAAGGAATTGAATCCGGCGGAAGCGATTTCAAAAATGGTCGGGCTGATCAGTGATAAGTATTCTTTCCGTTATCATTGGCCGACATGTGCTGGTTATATTCCCGGATTCAAATGGCCTGCTTCTAAAGAAGATTGGGATATTAATCCGGGTTATGTAGTATATGATCCGGTCGTAGACCCTATCCTTGATCCAGGGAAAGTATTCTTATTGGGAACAACCCGTGTTGAAAAACCTGAAGATCCAAATGTGCAGAAAGCTAATGTAATGCTCGGGTTGAGTAATAACAGCTGGGGAGAAACCGATCTTAATGTTCGTTCTTTCCTGGAATTTGCAAGGCACGCCAATACATCTATTTATATAATGAAAATATTGAACGATTCGATTCACCGGGGATTGAAAGCAGTTGAAGATCCTGCTGATTTCGAACTGGTTGAACGCTTTGGATATAGTGAAGATATTGCCTGGAATATTGCCGGAAAAACCATGCAACACCCTGTTGCTTTTACTATTATTCGTAAACCTCATATTATTACCCCAAGTACCGAAATCAGAAGAGGATGGGGTACAAATGCTGATGACAGCGACTGGTTTGCACTGAATATGAATGATGAGTACGAAGGCGTTATCTATACCCGAGAAATGGTTTCTTTTGATCTGGGTATCCATAATGCTAACCCGGGAACCCATCATATCTCCACCATTTTATCTAACGTTTACAAAGTTGACGGTGGATACCAGGGAGACCTTTCCATCCGAGGTGTCAGTTATGGCGAAAGCGTGCAGGCATTCTTAAATAATCTGATCAGGGCAAATGAAGGACAAACATTGGTAGTTTCTGCCGTGGCTGGCGGGCCTGCTAAAGAACTGACCGAAGCGGTAGATGAGAATGATGTTCTCACTGTTACTTCTGCCAATGATGAAAATCAGACCTCTTATAGTATTTCTATATCACCTCTTGACGGGAATAATACACTCTCGTTAATCACCGGGTCAGATCTTATAATTGCCAGAGAAGGTAATACAGGAACCATCTCCGGATTCCCCTTTGGAACAACTATAATGTCTGTGTTTCAACAGGTAGAGAAACCTGTCTATGCGTCTTTACGGATTGTGAATGCGTCAAATGAACTATTGCCTATGATGGTGATGAATAAAGATACTGTAAAGGTTTCCACGGTGATTGACAGCGACGTGCACTTCATGGTCACAGCGGAAAACGGGGATGTGGCTCTTTATCATCTGCAGTCTTCTTCTCTTGCTTCTGATGCATACGTGCTTTCCGATCTGTATGTAATTGACCAGGCGGAATCTACCATCAGTGCAGTACCGGGCGGTACCACTGTTTCCACTTTCTACGCCGCCCTTAAGACCGTAACCGGCGCTACCATGCAGGTACGGGATAAGAAAGGCGTGGCAAGAGAATCAGGAACCGTACGCTTTGACGATTTCCTTTTTGTGACTTCGGAAGATAAGAGTGAAACGAAGGTATACTTCATCCAGATGGCGAATGATCCGGATGGTTTGAAAGCAGAACTCAGACTTTGCCCCGATCCTTCCAACCTGGCACTGGCTAACGTTTCCTCTGATGGTACGGAAGTTACCCTGGTATGGGATTATGACTCTGGGCTCGAGTTAGGTTTCGTTGTTGTACGTGACGGGGCGGTGATTGATACAGTTGTTTCTGCAACATTTACAGATAAGGGTCTTACGAAAGGAGCAACCTATGAGTACTCTGTATATGCATATAACGAATTTGGAAATTCCGGTTCACAGACTTTGTCGGTACATGCATCTCCCGTAGCCATTGACCATGAATATGCTGAAGGAATCAGTATCTTCCCGACTGTAACCAATAACATGATTTACTTCAGGAATCTGCATGAAGGAAGTCAGGTTTACTTAACTGACCTCGCTGGAAAAACGATCCTGATAAAGCGTGCTTCTGAGCTTAGCGATGGACTCTCACTGCAGCCTTACGCAAAAGGCTATTACCTGATTAAGGTTATACATGAACATGAATTTGTGCAGTCAGTAAAAGTCCTCAGGAATTAAATACGCTTGCCGATATCCAACCTTAACGTGACATATGTAAATATATGGTTCTTTATATTTTTTATTTTCTTCATATGTAATAATGCGTAAAGTGATAATTATGGGTATTTTAGAACAATAGTCACTTATTATGTTATAAATAGATAATGAAATATTTATGAAAGCATAGCTAAGTATTAAAATAAAAGGTGGCAGGTTTTATTATCTGCCACCTTTTATGATGAACCATTAATGAAATAATGATTGAGTCTGCTTTGAAATATGTATTTTGAAAGAAATCCGATAAAATATTGCTAATAACACCTAATGTATTTTATAACTCTTAGTCCATGAGAAAAATAGTATTTATAGTTCTAATATGTTATCAGATTTTAGCGTTGAACAATCTAGTCTGTGGGCAGGCATGGGATGCTTTCCTGGAAAAACATATTGATAATCTGACCAATGCAGATTCTATTCCCGGACTAAGCCATCAATATACCGATGAAATCATTCAGCAAAAAAAAGCAGAGATGCTAAATTTGATATACACTAATAACAAACACCGGTTCCAGTCTCCAACCGGTAAATGTGATCCCTCCAGGTATCCGGTACATTCTGTTGATGCAAAACATGAAGGGAGTGCATTGAATGCAGTCTTGCAACTGGGAAACGAAAACGAAAAACAAAATGCCAGAAATTTTTTGTATAATGCTATGTTGTTAACTGAACCAGAGAACACTGACATTGATTTCACCAGTTATTTAGTCGCTTATATTTTAAACCTGAAACCGGAAGCATTTACCCCGGAAAAGGAACTTGATTTGCGGGATTATTTTGCCGAAAATTTTGGGGAGGTATGGGGGCATCGATTTTGGCAGTACTGGACAGAGAACCATTGCCAATTGCACCGTTCAACTACTTATGGTGTTGGCCTGAAATGGCCGGATCATTCCTTCATTATAAGACAAGACGGTAGCAGGGAAAGCGGAACATACATGTATAATCAGATTGAAGAAAAACATATTTTTAAATACATGCCGTATTTGTATAAATACGGCATGGGTGAAAATCTTTCCCCTAATTACATGATGTGGCATATGAGGCCATGGACCGTTTTTTATGAATTGGCACGGGAGCATAACCGTGAAGCTGCAAAAGGAGTTTCCGGGGCAATTCTGGAATATTATTATGCCCTTGAGGCTCTGAACTCTCAGCATAATATGTATGCGGGTTTAGTGGATAGAGCTCGCAACGAATTGAGAACTAATTGGAATTTTGATCCGGTGGGAAAAATATTCGGAGGTTTCGGGTATGCAGAACCCGTAACAGAAGGTGGGGGATCCCTTATTGCTGAAAGTGATTATATACCTCATGAAAAAACCCGTTCCATCATTGCAGGAGATATCCGGATGCCCTACTCATTATTGCAAACATGTGCTACAAGTGGCTGGTATTATAATGAGGTACGGATAGATGATTCTGGCAGAACCATGCCTACCTATGAGCCTTCTTGTGCTAAAAGAGTTTTCAGGTATGTATATACTGATAGACATTTTACTTTAGGCTCAGGGAACATAAAAACCCTTCCGGGTGATGAAATAACTTTCAAACATGGCATTACAGGTTCTGCCACCTGGGAAAATGGGGCTTTGTTTTTCAGTTCACCTAAAGGACATGTTGATTTATATAATTACCCATATATTATTGAAAATTGGGGTGAGAGATTTTTCTATGATCATAAACAGGGCTATTCCGGACCTTTCGGAAGTGACAGCTGGATAGGATATTCACCCTTCCTTGAGATGGCGCAGTTTGAGAACACTATGCTTGTATACTGCCTGATACCTTCTTCAGAGCCTTACAGGCTTGTACAAATACATCTCTCCAGACCTGTTCCGCAATTGGGCGAAGAAATAATTGCCGATGATTTTAACCGTACATTGTATGCGAAATACAATGCATCTGAAGGATTCGTGTACATTGGAATAATTCCGATGCATTATACATGGAATAACCGGCAAACATCCGGGTTTATTAATACGGAAAGGATAGTAGATGACGGTTCCGGAGATGATGGCCATTGCGGATATGTGGTGGAAATGGCCCACAGTTCCGAATGCTCATTTGAAGAATTTAAAAACCGGGTTAAGGCATTGAATATGTCATGGAGTAAGGCAAATGCCAAGTTAGCCTATACCAACAGGAAAGGACATACCATTTCACTCACTCACAGCAGCCATACAGACCGTACAGACGGTTTACCAACAATTGAAATTACTCCGTTTATGGACAGTATGGTTACCGTTGACTGGGAAAATTATCCTACTTTGCGTTCCCCCTATATGAGGATTATGGATGAAGATAGCAGGACAAAATTAGTGATCAATGACAATACCGGAGGAATAAAAATTGATTTTGACGGAAACCTTGTGAACTACAATGAATTTGACGATTTTGTGCCAGGGAACAGCATTTCAGATACCCTTCCTCCCTTAAAAAATAATTATTATTCCGTTCAGCTTGAATTTATCGACTCTTATTTTAAAACTCCCTTAACAGGATTGGATGTAATCATTTACGGTGTAAATTATGTAACTAATGATACAGGAGTTTTATCCCTCCCCGAAATTCATGAAGGATACTATAACCTGGAATTAACAGATAATGACCTAAAAATTGAAGGGTCAGGGGTAATCGAAGTTCGTTCTGATTCAGTTATTCGTATTCCGGTAATTAAAATGTCGGAGATGAATATACAAATTAGTAACAGAACGACAGGTTCCCCGATTTACAGGGCAGTAGTAAAGGTGAATGATATAACTTACTTTTCAAATTCATCTGGGGTAGCTGAGGCTGGGAAACATTCATCAGGATTATATATTGTATCAGCTGAACATAATGAATATTTTTCTTTGCTTGATACGCTGACATTCTTGAATGACACCACTTATATTCTCTATATGACTCCTATGCGGGCAGATATTACTTTTAAGGTTTCAGACATAAACGGTCCTTTAAGTGGGGTAAAGGTGAATATGACAGGAAGCCAGATCACCAATTCTGCAGGAAATGCTTTTTTCTATTTACAACCTGCACGGGAAACATACGCTTATTCATTGGAAAGAGCCGGTTATAAACCGGTGCACAGCTCGCTGTTCCTTGAAAGAGACACCACCCTCCAAATAGTACTTGAAATAGTTAGCTCAATTCAGCCGGGCATTTTAACGGAAATAAGTGTTAATCCCAATCCGTTTGACTCATATATTAATGTCATTATTAATGAAAGTAGTGGGTTATTTCTCTATGATTTTTCAGGAAATTTGAGATATAGCACAAAGTTGGAACAAGGCATGAATTCTATACCAACAGATAATTTAGAGAATGGAGGATTTATACTGAAAATTATAAACAGGAATAGGGTGCATTATAGGTTATTGGTTAAATAGTTTTTTTCAGGTCGTTACTAATGATCTTTGGATACCAGAAAACATTTACACCCTTAAATTATTTAGAATAAGTTTAATTTTAACAGGATGATGATTGAGAAGTATAAGGTGTGGAATGTCATGACGTTGAAGAACAAATGGATGAAAATTTTCATAGCACCTCAGCTTGGTGGAAGGATTATACAACTTGAGATGAGTGGTTATGAATACTTTTTTGCAAATCCTCTGTTAAAAGAGAACGAGAAGGAATCAGTAAATTCTGGTAAAAATACATCATGGCAAAATTTTGGTGGGGAAAAAATCTGGCCTGCCCCTCAAGGTTGGAATTCGCCTGATATGTGGCCAGGCCCTCCTGATCCGGTACTCGATGGTGGGGAATATAAAGTTATTAGAAGGCCAGTTGGGGGAAGGCAACGCATTGGAATCAGAAGTTTATACGATGCATATACCGGCTTACAAATCTCCAGAGATATTGAGGTATTAGAAAAATTTTCTTGTTTAAATATCCAGGTAACTTTCCACAATAAGGGTGAGACCAAAAGAAAATGGGCAGTCTGGACAGTCTGTCAGTTGGATTCTTCGAATGAAGAAACTGAAAACCAGTATATTATAACATGTCCGGTTAATCCTATTAGCAAATTTAGTGATGGATATACAGTAATGCATGGATTGGTTAATAATCCTCAATACCGGATTAATATCTATAACAATTTTGTTGTTGACTACAAGTATTTAGTTGGCAAAGTTGGATTGGATTCCAATGCAGGTTGGGCGGCCTTTATTAATAAGAAATTAGGGAAAGCTTTTATCCTTCTGTTCAACTACAAAGAAAATGAGGTTTATCCTGATAACACCTCTTTCCAAATCTGGATACAAGGAAGAGGACTCATTTTTTCAAGAAATAATGTTAGGGAATTTCCCAACGATAAAAATATTAATCCCCCATATATGGAAATGGAACTTTTATCTCCATTGCATGAAATAGAAGCAGGAAAGAAAGTTCAATTTAATTATCAAATGCTGGTATGTGCCATTCCTAAGAATGAGGATATTAAGCATGTTAGTAATATTGGAATTATTGTGACTCCTTTAATGATAAAAATAGAATCCCATGAAATTAAAATTTGTGGTAAATATGGTGTATTTATCCAGGGAACTATTAGATTACAATATAATGTTTGTCATACAGATAGGAGAATCAAGCAATATCTTCTTTATGAAAAGGAAGTTAATCCGATAGAAGGTATAGAAATTTCAGTGAATATTCGAAGAGATTTTTTTATATCAGAAGGAAAAGGATATATTTCTCTTGAATTAATAGATTCTAATAGAAGGATTCTTGGAGAATTGGAAAGAGTAAATATATAAATGAATTAATGTTAAAGATTCGATTATGCCGAAGATAATATTTTTAATCTTTCTTTTATAAGCATCATTTTATTCGAGAGATACCTCAAATCATGTTTTTCGGAGTGGGCTCAAAGTCTAAATTTTAAAATAATCTTTTATGACCAGAAACGTTTTTTTAGTCAAAGCTATAACTGCTTATTTTTTATTATCAGTTGCTATAATCTCACAAAGTTGTAATTTCAGAGGAAATATCGGTTACAGAACGGGAATAGAGAAAACTTTAATCGGTGTCGATTTCAGCTTTAACGATTTGCTATTGTCAGTACCCCGTTCAGCCAAATTTACGGATAATGATTTTCATATTTGGGGCGGTTCTATGATTCAAACTGCTGATGGTAAATGTCATCTGTTTTACTCTCGATGGCCAATTGAATATCCACATCTGGCATGGGTTTCACATTCAGAGATCTCCTATGCGATAGCAGATAACCCTCTCGGCCCTTATACGCACATGAATGTTGCCTTACCACCAAGGGGTAAAGACTACTGGGATGGAATGATGACTCATAATCCCACTATCCATAAATTTGGTGATAAATACTTTCTATATTATGTGGGTAATACGGGAGATGGTAATATTACACAACGAATTAACCATATTCACAGGAATAATCAAAGGATAGGGGTAGCAACAGCGGACCATCCTGCAGGGCCATGGGCACGTTTCGACACACCGTTAATTGATGTTTCTCCTGACAGAAATGCTTCCGACGCTCTTATGGTTTCAAATCCAGCTATCATACAAAAACCTGAAGGAGGTTACCTTATGGTTTACAAGGCTGCCGGAATAGATACAACCAGAATTCTTGGGGGAAGAGTAGTACATCGGGTGGCTGAATCAGAAAGTCCGACCGGCCCTTTTTCTAAATACCCCGGGCTTGTTTTTGATGAAAAAGAAAGTAGTTTCCCTGCTGAAGACCCTTATATATGGCATCAGGGAGACAGATATCTTGCGATAGTAAAAGATATGCACGGAGCATTTACTGATGCAGGAACTTCACTGGTGCTTTTTGAATCATTCGATGGTATTGACTGGGATTTAGCACCGAAACCACTTGTAAGCAGGATCGAACTTACATGGGAAAATGGTACTACAGAAAAACTGTCCAGATTGGAAAGGCCCCAATTGTTCTTTGAGAATGGAAGGCCAAAAGTGTTATTCCTTGCTGCGGCATACAACAAAGAACATTCTTTTAATATTCATATTCCTTTAAGTATAGAGTACTAACTTGAGTATTCTATACACTGAAATATTTGAAAAAAGCAGAAAATAATGAAGGGAAGGGAAGAACCAGTCTTCAGCAAGCTTTGAAACTTCCGATACTACCCTTATATCTTAGGATGCTAGCCAAAAGGCGGTGCAGATTAGTAATAAC
>CAYOVC010000079.1:0-9619 GCA_964407305.1 uncultured Bacteroidaceae bacterium
AAGACCAACTGCGAAAACATTCGTCATCTGCCCACCCTAAAAAGAATACAGGAAGCCGGTAAATGCCTGATATTAAACATTGCAGCCAAAGAAATCGAAACCCTGGTAAATGAGCTTTCCCCCAGAGGATTGTTGTTGAATGTTGATCCTTTTGATGAGCCATATGATAGCCCTGAAGAAGCTGAATCGATTGTTAAAAGAGTAAAAAGATTGTGAAACAATTACAAAAAATGCTTCATACCGGCATCTCCCTACCAATTAGAAGCAGAGGTTCAAGGTACCTGTCTTCTGCGGCTAAAAATTCTGTACCGTTTCCATCATTGCGACAACGTTTTCCACAGGGGTATTGGCCTGGACATTATGAACAGTAGTGAAAACAAATCCACCATTTTTGGATAATATTTCACACTCCCTTTTAACATGTTCCGACACCTCATCCGGTGTGCCAAATGGAAGTATTTTTTGCGTATCGGCCCCGCCGCCCCAGAATACGAGATCATTGCCGTACTTTTCTTTTAGTTTAACCGGATCCATATCTTTTGCATTGATCTGAACCGGGTTGATAATATCAAATCCCGAATCGATAAAACTTTGCATCAGAGGTTCAACAGCCCCGCAGGAGTGCTTGAATGTTTTCCAGCCAGTATGCTGATGGATCCAGTCATTCATTTTCCTGTAATAGGGCGCATAGAGTTCCTGATAGGCCTCTACGCTGCAGAACTGTGAATCCTGAGTGCCAAAATCAGTTCCGCAGATAAATATAGCATTAATATTATCTCCTGCTACACGATATGCTTTTTCGAGGTTCTTCAGTGCTATGTCCGTCTGCTTTTCAAATACTTCATGGAGGTAATCGGGTCTGAGTATGGTTGACATATACCACTCTGAGACACCCCTGATCCCGCGGGGGTCCTTCAGATTGATCGCCGGTACCAGGGCAATATCGCCAATGGCAGTCCCTCCGAATGTTGCAACGATGCCTTTATCCTTATGAGAAACCTCTTCCGAAACCCTTTTCCAATAGGCCAGGTCATTTTCCGTAAAGTGCTGAAACTCCTCAAGGTTATCAGCAGGGTTCAGTGCTGACTCGTCAACCGGTTTCTGCCGTTCAATGGCATCAAAGAAATACCCCGCCTTCGGCATTTTTGCGCTGGGTGGAAATGACATATCACCTGCAGCATACATCAATAGATCACCATTCTCATCGAAAGATGTATTGAATGTACCCGGCACAAGCACTTCCTGCCCCCAGAAGGTTTTGAAAGGCTTCCAGTTCTCCTGTGGGTGACCGAACATATTGCCGGGGGGAATCAACCCGATTACGTCGATTCCCATTACCTCCCTCAGGTCATCTTCAATTTCACCAAGCATCTGGTAAGGTTCAATTACCCTGACAAGTTTATCTTCCAGTCCATAATGTTTTCGGAGTTCCTGCACCACAAACACGTGAATCCCCGTTACCGAAGTGCCTCCAAAATCAACAACGATTCTTTCAGGTTCCTGGTGATGGATGGTTTTAATAAAATTTTCTCTTGAATTCATATGAAAAAGTTTTGATTTTTACTATTTGAAAAATTCAATCTAATATCAGGATGCTAATCCTGGATTGCAATAATTTTCTTCATACGCATCAGTGCCTCAACGAAATAATAATCGGCATAGGTCACCGGTACATCAACTTCGGAACCGACAGGCAAGTGCCCAACACTGTGTTTAAGAATAAAATTGCCATTTTCACCCAAATTGGCCATGTAGGCAGGTGAGCTCAAGGTCCGTATCTGCCTTTCGGCTACCGATAGATATTCCTTAGCTTTTTCTTCCTGCACGTATTGGCTCAATTCGATCAATGCCGAGCAAATCAGAGCACCTGCCGAGGCATCACGCAGTTCATCTGGAATATTGGGTGCATTAAAATCCCAGTATGGAATTTTATCGGCTGGAAGATTCGGATGACTGAGGATAAAATCGGCAATTCCTTCAGCCTGTTTCAGATAGTCCTCGTTACCGGATTCCCGGTACATCATTGTATAACCATACAGGCCCCAGCCCTGTCCACGTGCCCAGGCCGATTCGTCAGAATAACCCTGTGCTGTTCTTTTCTCTTCAACCTGTCCGGTATTGGCGTTGTAAGAAACTACGTGATAACTGCTGAAATCATCCCGAAAATGATTTTTTATTGTTGTGTCGGCATGCGTTTCGGCCACCTGAATGAAAAAATCTTCATTGAATTGTTTTCCGGCCCACATAAGCATTTCCAGATTCATCATGTTATCAATAATAACCAAATACTCCCAGCTCGGACTCGAGGGTCCGGAATCCCATGAACGTATGCAACCAATTTTCGGGTTAAAACGGGTAACCAGTGAATTAGAGGCGGTTCGGATGACCTCCTTGTAAACCTCATTTTCGGTTAACCGGTATGCATGTCCAAAGCTACAGAAAATCATGAAGCCAACATCGTGGTTATTGGTTGTGAATTTCTGGTCCTCAACCCTTAAGGTATAATTTATGGCCTGACTTTTCAAAGTATCATCCGGTGCATTTTCATACAAGTACCACAATACTCCCGGGAAAAAACCACTCGTCCACCAGGAAGAATTGCATGTTTCCAATTCACCATTTTCACGAAGCGTTTGGGGCAATCTACCGGGTTGATCCTGCAGAGATTCGGCCATCAACAAACTTTGCCTGGTGGAAAAGTCAAGCGATTCATTCACCACTTTCAAAAGCGATACCTCTTTAGGTCCCGATGTGGAACATCCGACCAGAAAAACAGATGCCAATAGTGTTGTTCCAAGTTGTTTTAACATAATTATGATTTTAAAGTAATAATATTTATTCTTCAATGGTTTTTAACACAGGAACAAAAAATTTTCATCAGGGATCAAATCTACTCATTATGCTTAATTCACCCTATCTGGATACCAAATCCAGCAGTAAAACTATTCAATTGACGTAAACAAATAACCCCTTCTTTATCTTTCATCTCTTTTTCCTTTCCTTTTACCCCGGGAATACCATGCCAGGGTTCCACACAAATGTATTTATCCTTCTCGGATTCGGCATAAGAAAAAATACCAAGATGTGGAAAACCTTCAATGCTTAACCTTACCTGTTTTGAATCTTTAGAGGAACGAAGATCAATCCATTTAGACCGCAGATCTTTCAGTATTATGGCATTTTCCCGAAACAAATCCTTATTCAGGGGTATTTCATCCTGATTGTCAAGAAAAGGCTCTGTTTCCCCATTCATTAGAGGACCTGTCATCAGGTGCCTTGGAGCCGTCTCTTTTTGTTCAAATTTCAAATGATAATCTGTAAAATCCAGATTTTTATCCAGTGGACATGCAAATGTCGGGTGGCCTCCCAGGCAAAACCAAATGGGTTTATCATCCACGTTTGTAACCGCGTAAATTGTTTGAATACTGTTGTCTTTCAAAACATATGCTACGTCAAGAGTGAACTTGTAAGGATAAACTTTAAGGGTGTCTTCATCAAAATCCAGGCTAAAACGCAACGAGCCCTGTTCTTTCTCCGTGAGCCGGAATTCTTTGTGCATTGCAAAACCATGTAAACCGAGATGGTACATATTGTCCCCTACACAGTACTGATCATTTTCCACACTGGCAATAATTGGAAAAAGCACGGGAGATTTACCTTCCCAGCGTTCTGATTTTCCCTGCCACAAGTATTCTGTTCCACTTTTTTTTGATACTATGCTGATCAATTCAGCCCCCTTCGAACAGGCAGTAACTATTAACTGGTCATTTTCTAAATGAAAATTCATTATCCTGCAGGTTTAAATTTCAAATCAAAGAGACAGAATATTAACTCAATCATCATATCAGTACTAAAGAATTATTTCATCAGGAACGGTTCCTGAAACTCAGAAAATACATTTAATCCTGGTTCAGTACACGGATATTCCTGAACCGGTTAATCTGGCAAGCCCTTTGTTTGTTCCGATCCAGGTATCGCCATTTAAATCATTCAGCAACGAAATAACGGAATCTCCAGGCAATCCATCCATGGATGTATAGCCTTTCCATTCGGTGCCGTTATACATGTACAATCCTTTATTTGTCCCTGCGATAATTTCGTAACCTTCGGATACCATCAATGAAAAAACTTTTTCATTTTCCAGGAAATAATCAAAACTTCCTGACATCACATGGGTATCAATACTGTTTTTGGTTAAGCCCTTTGTCGAGCCGAACCATAAAGCGCCTTCGCTATCCAGAAGGCATGAATAAACCGTATCGGTACTTAAATCGCCATTAAAGGGAGGTATAAGGTAAGAGGCTCCACTCTTGCCATCAATATCCTGCACATAATAATGGTAAAGATAATTGCCATAAGTTCCAATGTAGTACTCTTCCTGTCCAAAAGCGAAAGAAGATATGCTCTTATTTAATATTGCAATATGAAGGTCATTATTCCATTCATCCCCGGTATAATAACAAACGCCTTCTGAAGTACCAACCCAAAGTTCATCTTTGGGACTAATACCCAGCTCGTTCACAATTTCACTGTTCATGCAGGTGTTACCAGGATCATGGGTTGCTACTATTTCGAGATTCATGCCAGTACGTTTTACCTTTAACAGCCCATGGTTGGTAGCGATCCAAAAAAAACCTTTGTATTCGGCGATGTCATTTACCTGAACACTTCCTAATTCCGGTATATAATCATACCACAGGCTATCCTGAAATATGAAAAGCCCATCTCCAGTGCCAACACAAATTTCTCCCTCATCAGACATGAATAACTCATGAACTACGATGCCGGTAAAAGAAACATCTGAGGGCTCTTTTTCAATCTTACCATTGTCTTCACAGCTGAACAGAATAAACAGAAACACCGGGAGCAGTATTAAGCTTGTAAAAATGTGCTGGTATATAAAATAGTATTTACGCATTAGTTTACCAATTGAATTTTTCGTGAAATCCTGTAATTTTTATTGCCACTTATAAAATGAAAGCTACAGATAAATGCACCATTTCCTAATTTTTCATTGCCAATGATATACGTTTGCTGAAAGTCACCTTTTTCCAGGTATTTATTATCAAGCACCAAAACTTCCTGGCCATTCATTGAAAAAAGTGAAATCCTAACCATGGCGTTTTCTTGCAATTGAAAGCGTATATTTACCTGATCAGATATTGGATTTGGAAAAATATCCACACCATTCATCAAATGATTAATGGTTTCTATTGAAGAAACAGTAGCAGTATCTTGTTCAGAAATGGATGTGGTATCCTTTTCAAACTCATTATCACTTCCCTGCACCAATGAGGCAGGAACAGCAACTAAATGGATGCCGCCCTCCTCGCCCAGGTTACCGGAATATCGTTTATCGGAAACACCATCCCAGTGCTCGTGTACCCCCAGGCTTTCGAGAGGGGTACCATCATCCTCGGGATCATAGATGATCCCAGCAGGCCAATTTGCCGGATCGGCTGCCTGGTGCAAATAATCCTGTGTAGCAATGTAAAGAGGGAAATCTCCATTACCTCTCAAATCGGAATGATTCAGGTATTCCTCGAAAAGAAAATCGAAACCAACCGATTCAATGGCAACCGGATCCTGTGAAATAAAGAGCGACGACATGAAGTCTCCATTAAAAGGCTCAATCTCCCAGGGATAAACAACCCCGTTCCAGTTATGCCCGGTCCAGATCGCATCGACAAAATACAGTACCGTGTTTCCGCCCATGAACTGGTTACCCATGTAATCAACAAGATGGCGGTAATTCCCCATCTCGTAATAACCTTCGTTGGAGGGAAAACAATAGTGCAAATCTTTTCCCATCTGTTGCTTTTCGGGAGTCTGACCCGTTCCTAAAACTGATCCCTGGTGATTTTTAGCACCCATGGTTATCCCGGCAGCATCGTGAGATTTGAGGCAGGACATGTTAATAAAATAATTGGCCTCTTTATATGCCTTTGGAATAACAGAGGAAAAATTGCCATCGCTGGTAAAATACTCCTTGGTACTAGTAACTTCAGTAAGTTGTCTGCCCTTCTCACCTATATTGTCTATATAATTCACATCAGGGAATTCTGTATGGCATTTATCCCAGTAAACATCCCTGAACGTACGGAACGGGTCTCCCAGTGTAATGTCCTCTTCGGCTATACCTGCCTCATTTACAAGCTGTTTCAATAACGATAACACCAATTGTGGGGTGGCATCCATTTTATCATTGCTATTGTATTTTAGATAGGATGAATTTGTGAGGTTTATTTTGATGCAGATTTTCTCTCCAGCAGTATATCCATTATTGCCCCTGCCCTTCTTTTTGTTATGGTAAGTAAATAATGCCTCCCAGGCATCGGCAACCGATTCTTCACCAGCTATCTTTTTTAAACCATCGGCCAGCATCTGGTCTACTACTGCCTGATCCGTATTTTTGTCTTCAAACCAGTAATCACCCGAAGTATTCGTACAATTCTGGTTGGTTGCATTAGCATCATAAACCCATACCACGCGTCCGTTGAATATGCCATAACCATTTCCCACGGGCTCATTTCTTGGATCCGTTAAGCTGGTTACCCTGGGAACATCTGCATTTGTACCCGCAAAACTATTTTTAAAATCAGATCCAACTAATAATATACTAGCTGCCAAACCGGCAATAAAAAAAGCTACAGCAATGGGATATTTTGATTTTCTCCAGAAGAAGGAACCCTTTTTAAAGCTAAACACCGCGGCCAATAAACTGAATAACCATGTAAGAAAGGCAGCCATTACCGGAGCTGTAGCCTGCATACATGGATATGTAACACGGCTTGGCTTTTGAATAACCCTGAAAAGGAACCAAATTGTTGAAAGTATACCCGCTACCACGAAAGTTATCTTAGCAACACTCTTGCTGGTAAAAAGATATGTATAACCTTTCTGAACCGTCTTTAATAAATCCATAATAATTAATTTCTAAGTAAAATAAACGAACAGATTTTATTAATCTTTCTTCAATGCTATCTCATCCCACATCATTTCAATTTCCTCGAGTGTTTTCCCTTTCGTTTCAGGAACAAATTTTTTAGTCAGAAGAAATTGCAGAAGCCCCATTATCGCCAGGAAACCATACACGATTGTCCCACCAAAATGATCGAACATCCAGGGAAAAAGAAAAACTACCAACCAATTGAATGTCCAATTGGTAAGCACCACAACCGACATTCCCACGCCTCTGGCCCGGTTGGGAAATATTTCTGAAATCAAGGTCCAGAATACAGGACCGATACAACCCGTGAAAAAACTCAGAAAAAGGAACATGAGAACCAGTACCAAAATCCCGTTAATATCCGGTTTTGAAAATGCGTAAGATAACAGCACCATAGAGATAGCCATTCCGGCAGACCCAATGAGGTACAATTTTCTCCGGCCTATTTTATCAATGAAAATGATGGCCACCCATGTAAATATGAAATTTACAATACCTATCCCAATCGTATAAAACAATGCATCACCCACTTCAAGTCCAACCTTTGCAAGGATTGCAGGCGCATAATCAATTACAGTGTTTATTCCGGTCATCTGCACAAAAACAGCCAAAAATAAACCCAGGAACAACACCCGGCGCAAACGGGGGTTAAATAATTGTTTAAAACCAATTGTCTTTTGCCTGAGGCTCTCTTTTATTTCCGCTATCTCGTAGTCGGCGTTCTTTGTTCCCCCAACCTTTTGCAAAATGGTGTAAGCCAGTTCATGCATTCCCTTATTATATAACCATCTTGGGCTTCTCGGTACAAAAAAGAGTAAAATAAAAAACAGGACGGAAGGAACGGTACCACTCGCGAACATCCATCTCCAGTTATTCGGCCCTATATCATGAAGAAGATAGTTGATAATATAGGAGATCAATATTCCCGTAACAATCGCTAACTGATAAAGCACCACCATCCTCCCCCTGTATTTTGAAGGTGAGATTTCGGAGATATACATGGGAGATAAAATTGAGGCTGCTCCAACAGCCAATCCTCCTACCATTCTGACTAAAAAGAAATATACAAAATTATTTGCCAGCCCGGTTGCCAGACAAGATACAGCGAAAAACAGGGATGTAACAATCAACATCTTGCGCCTCCCGTATTTGTCGGCCATCTTACCCGAGAATGCCGCTCCTATTATACATCCGATTAAAAGTGAACTTACCCCCCATCCTAACATTAACTCATTTAAATCAAAATAGTCTTTAATAAAAGGGACAGTTCCTGATATAATAGCGATATCGAAACCGAAAAGCAAACCTCCCAGTGATGCCACCAGGCTTATCATTAACAGCAGCGACATGTTGGGTTTCTCGAACTTGTTCATATTATCCATTTCTTTTGTTAATTATTTACTTCGTATATCTTTGGTAAAAGCTACATCCCCTGTTTTATCAATTGAAGTTATCCTATTCTTATCGGGAACAAATATCGAGGTTGTGATCCAGGAAGAAATTGATTCCCCTGGTTTCAGGAAACAGATTGTACCTTCTTTTGCTTCTGCTTCAATCGTGTGGGTGCCTGAGGTAGAAGGCATTATACATAAGGTATATGCATCCCCGAAATGAGGATAGCCTTTATCCCCGTTAGCGTTTATCCAGAGCAGGCAATGATCGAAAACCGTTTCATCCCAGGCAAAACCAATTCCCAGATTTAGCTTTTCATTTCGTACCCCAATCCAGTTCGAATTTAAATCGGACAACCAGTATAAATCATTTATATCGGAACCAGGCTCGGGGAACCGGTCAAGCTTAACATCGCCGTTTTTACCTTTCACCGAGGGCCATTTCCCTTTTACACCTTGTTCTACACGTGCATTATTAAATTCGAAAAAAGTATCAATATTGGCCCCGGGGAAATCAATTAAGCAATCACCGGAAAGAAATGGGTACCCGAGCAAAGGGTGATGCCCCCACTGGAAAGGGAAGCGTTCTTTTCCGGTATTGGTGGCTGTTTCTTCCATCAACAATGCCATTGATCCGGATAAGATCCTTACAGTTTTTTCCAGGGTAAAAGGCGTTTTTAAGGTACTTACAGAAAATTTAACCACGATCTCCTCCGGCTCGTCTTTCTTGATCTGATAATCCCATTTCAGGTTTTTGACTTCATCATACGACTCAAAAGCAATCCCGTTATAATTACAAGCCAAACCAACATTTGGGAACGCCTCGAACCATCCCCCATGATACCTTTGATTAAACCTGTCGGTCAGGCAATCCCCGGAATTATTCAGGCTATTCAATCCCTGCTCCGTCCGCCACAAAAACGAGACATCAAGTGGTTTATAGTTAATGTCTGCAATATCGCATCCATTATCGGGAAGGAACATCACCCTGATCTTTTCATTTTCAAGAAACAGAACCTTAGTCTCTCCCATCTTGAAAGCCATGTAACGGCACCCGTAGTTTCTATCGCTGCAACATTTCATCTTAAATTATTGCCTTATTCTTTTAATTTTTCCCAGATAATTTCCGGACAATTTCTATTTGACCATTAAACAGCGGTGAACTATTTTTCCTTCACCGCGTATTTTTGCTACATATACACCGGGCGACAAAACCGCTGCTTCTGAAAAGATAAGGGTATTTTCACCTTCTACTAACGTTTCATCTCTCTGAAAACAT
>CAYOVC010000080.1:0-9539 GCA_964407305.1 uncultured Bacteroidaceae bacterium
CTGTTAAAAGCGCCACACAATCCCCTGTTGGATGTAATAAGCACGAGTAAAACAATTTCCTCCTCGCGGTTCTGGGAATATTTATTCTGCTCGTCATCTTTCAGACTGCCGCTGATACTTCCGAGTATATCCTGAAGCTTTTCCGCATAAGGACGCAGCTGAACGATAGCATTCTGGGCCTTTTTTAACTTTGCAGCAGACACCATCTTCATTGCACTGGTAATCTGTCGTGTTGAAGCGACCGATTCACGCCTTACCCTGATCTCTTTTAATGTTGCCATCTATATATTTGAAGGTTTCGGGCAGGTGTTGGCGATTCTCTGCCAGCCACCACCCTAAATATCCTTAGCTGTTTTTAATTTTATCTACAATATCCCTGGCGACCGACTCCAGCACGTTGGCTATCTCTTCTGTGATCTTGCCTTCTGCCAGTTCTTTAAGAACTTTTTTATGTTCCAGTTCCAGGATTTCAAGAAATTCTGACTGAAATTGTGAAACCTGCTCAATTTCAATGTCGCTGAGTAGTCCTTTCGTACCACAGTATATGATTGCAATCTGTTTTTCCACCGGGAACGGAGTATATTGACCCTGCTTAAGGATCTCTACATTTTTTCTACCCTTATCGAGCACTGCTTTTGTGGCAGCATCCAGATCGGAACCAAACTTGGAAAATGCTTCCAATTCACGAAACTGGGCCTGATCCAGTTTCAATGTTCCGGCAATTTGTTTCATCGCTTTAATCTGCGCATTACCACCAACCCTTGACACAGAGATACCAACGTTAATTGCCGGACGTATACCGGCATTAAACAGGTTCGCCTCGAGAAAAATCTGTCCGTCGGTAATTGAAATAACATTTGTAGGAATATAGGCAGAAACATCTCCTGCCTGCGTCTCTATAATAGGAAGTGCAGTTAGAGATCCTCCTCCTTTAACGAGATGTTTGATCGAGTCGGGAAGATCATTCATCGTAGCGGCGATCTCATCAGATTCAATGATCTTTGATGCCCGTTCAAGAAGCCTGGAGTGCAGGTAAAATACATCCCCCGGATATGCTTCCCTTCCTGGTGGGCGCCTGAGAAGCAGTGATACCTCCCTGTATGAAACCGCCTGTTTTGAAAGATCATCATAAATAATCAAGGCGGGCCTTCCTGTATCACGAAAATATTCACCAATGGTACACCCTGCGAACGGGGCATAAAACTGTAATGCAGCAGGGTCCGACGCAGTGGCCATCACCACAACGGTATAGTCCAACGCACCATGCAGCTCAAGTGTTTTTACCACATTAGCCACCGTACTGCCTTTTTGTCCGATAGCAACATATACGCAATAAACCGGTTCTCCTCTGTCGTAAAATTCTTTCTGATTGATAATTGTATCAATGGCTATGGCCGTCTTTCCTGTCTGGCGATCTCCAATGATCAATTCCCGTTGCCCCCTTCCGATCGGGATCATTGCATCGATGGCCTTGATCCCTGTTTGAAGCGGTTCATTCACCGGTTGTCTGAATATTACGCCCGGTGCTTTTCGCTCAAGCGGCATTTCAAAAAGATCACCTGTAATGGGCCCTTTGCCATCCAATGGTTCGCCGATTGTATTGATCACACGACCAAGTAGTTTTTCTCCCACCTTGAGAGAAGCAATCCTTTTCGTCCGCTTCACCGAGTCACCCTCTTTAATTAATTCGGATGATCCAAGCAATACAGCGCCTACATTATCCTCTTCAAGGTTCAGGACAATTCCCATTACACCGCTATCAAATTCAATCAATTCATTGGCCTGCACATGATTCAGGCCATAAATCCTGGCAATACCATCGCCAACCTGGAGTACCGTGCCCACCTCTTCCAGTTCAACATCATTTTTAAAGCCTACAAGCTGTTTTTTAAGAATTTCTGATACTTCAGAAGGTTTGATCTGGGACATATGTTATTCTTTTTCTATTAATTCAATAGTTCTTTCTTTACATTCTTCAGGCTGCTTGCCACACTGGCATCATACTGCATGTTTTCTATCCTGATAAGAAAACCGCCGATAAGATCTTCGTTGCTATCGCTCTTCATCTCTACCTTTGATTTCATTGCTTCCTTAATAACCTTTTCCACCCGCTCGTTGATGGAATCTGAAACTGGAGCAGCAGTAATAAATGTTACTTCTTTGATCCCTTTATGCTGTCTGTAGAGTTCGGCAAAATTTCGTGCTATTGAAGGAATATACTGCTCCCTGCCATTTTTGATCAGCAGGTTCATAAATGACATGGTCAATGATTGAACACTGTTCTTCAAAAGCTTGTCCAGAATTTTGTTTTTCTGTGATTCATTAATAATACGGCTAAGCAAAAGTGTTTGGAATTCAGTCACATTTGAGATTGTTTCAACATCGACCATATCATTTCTGACCGGATCAAGAATCTTCTTCTCTAAGGCACTTTCAAAAAGTGCCTTCGCGTATCTGACAGATATTTTGCTATCGTTCATGCTTTTTGTCAGTTCAGATCAATGTCATCAATCAGTTTATTGACCAGCTTTTTTTGCTCTTTTTTAGTACTTAGTGTTTGCCTCAAAATTTTTTCCGCAATTTCTACAGAGAGTGTCGCTATCTGCTCCTTTATTTCATTGATGGCAGCCAGCTTCTCATTTTTAATGGCCTCTTTAGCATTCTTCAGAAGCTTTGATGCATCCTCAGCAGCTTTTTCCCTGGCTTCAGCAATAATCGTATCCTTCATGTCTTGTGCCTCTTTCATCATTTCAATACGTTTTGCCTTTGCCTCTTCCAGGATTTTTTCATTATCAGCCTGGAGTCGCGCCATCTCATCTCTTGTCTTTTTTGCAGAATCAAGTGATTTACGAATACTTTCATTGCGGGCGCGCACAGCAGACAGAATCGACGGCCAGGCAAACTTGCCTAGAATAAAAAGAATGACCAAAAAGAACAACGTGGTCCAGAAGATCATTCCTACTCCGGGAGTTACAAGATCCATAATATAATTGTTTTAATGTTTTCTTTTTAACAACCCGCAACCAACCGTTGCGGGTTGCATTTTTCTATGCACTGTCTGATAGTAGAATTACTACAATAGCAAACAATGCAACGCCTTCAATCAGCGCAGCTGCAATAATCATAGCTGTTTGAATCTTTCCTGATGCTTCAGGTTGGCGTGCAATAGCCTCCAGGGCTGTTCTGCCAATCGTACCGATTCCATACGCCGCTCCGAATACTGCGAGTGCCGCTCCAATTGCTGCAATTGTTCCTGTCATAATTATTAAGTATTAATTAAAAAATATTAATCGTGGTGATGCTCCGGCATCGCCAATCCAATAAACAATGATGAAAGTAATGTAAAAATGTATGCCTGCAAAAATGAAACGAGCAATTCAAGCAAATTCATAAAAAGAACCATTAACATGCTAGGCAGTGACATATAGACATTTTGAAAAATAAAAATCAATGATACCAGGCTCAATATAATAATATGCCCCGCGGTGATATTTGCAAAGAGCCTGATCATCAATGCAAAAGGCTTAATAATAATTCCTATTAACTCAACCGGTACCATAATGGGAAGCAACCAGACTGGTACTCCGGGAGTGAAGAATATATGTCGCCAGTATTCCCGGTTACCATTCAGGTTAGTAACCAGTAATGTAAATACCGCCATAGCCATTGTAAAACCAATATTTCCAGTAACATTGGCTCCGAAGGGGAAAAAGGGGATCAAACCCAATAAATTATTGATAAGGATAAAGAAAAAGAGGCTCAGCAGGTACGGTACAAATTTTGCGTATTTATCCTCCCCTATATTGGGCATGGCAATATCTTCTTCAACAAAAACGATCAAAGGTTCCAGAAAACCCTGCAGTCCTTTTGGAGCGCTGATACCTCTTTTTCGATAGGCCCCTGCCACATTGAGAAAGACGTAGAGCATGATCAGCATGGAGACAAACATCATGAGCACATTCTTTGTAAAGGAGAAGTCAAGAGGAAATCCGGCCTCTACAAGCTCACCATTTTCATCCAGTTCCAATATTTTGCCATCAACACTCTTATTAACGGTGGCTCCTTCATCATTGGCGACCTCAATGGTTCCATGACCAATTTCAAATCCCTTGTAATTGTGCCCATGGGCCAGCTTGTTTGACATGAACATATGAAATCCCGAGTGTTTGCTGTACAGGATTACCGGGAGAGGAATACTTACGTGGTGACCACTTTTTGTGGTAAGGATATGCCACTCATGTGCATCTTTAATGTGGTGAAGGATTGCTTCTGAAGCATTATAGGTTTCGGTAGCCTCTTCCTCATGCAGAAGTAATTCCTGCACTTCCGGATCCAGCGGCTGATCCTCCTCGTGTTGTTGTGATTGCAGGGGATTGTTGAAGATGAATAACGTAAAAAAAACAAGCCCCACCACCATTATAATATGAAAATCCAATCTGCCCTTCACTCTTAGTCAATTAATTTTCAGGGTTTTATATAATGTTCTGACCAAAAAAATTGTAAGCACTAAATATAATACAAAAAAAGCAATGATAAACTCCGTTGTTGTATTTTTTCCCGACATCCAAAAGATTAGAATCATTATAAGGTATGCCAGGAATTTTCCTCCCATACCGGCCAAAAGAAAAAATCCCTGATCCGACTCTTTCCTTCCTGAACCGACTGTTACAAGAAGATACGCTCCCAGTGTAATCATCGTCATTATAGAGAGCATCACAACGTATGCACCTGCTTCAATATCTATTACAGTAAAGCGGATCAGAAACATACCTGCTGCCAACATAAGCAGGTAGATGACAAACAAGCGCGTGATATACCTCCATTTTGGACTCATTTTTTACGAATAAAATCCTTTAGGGCAGAATAGATCCCAATAATTACACCAACCATGGCCAGTAATGCCGTAAACAGGGGTTTCTCAAAAGCAGTTTTCTCATCAAGCTTGATTCCGGCCCAGGTAAAGATTCCAATAACAGCGAGCATCTGGAAACCGATGCCGGTGTACCTGATATAATCATTGATGCCCGAACTGTATCCGGAATTATTTTCCCTCTTTTCCGGCTGGTTCGTTGATTGGTTCTTTTTTTCCACCCATATCACATTTTCCGGTAAATATTGCACCTGGTTCAATGGCCAGCTTGTTCGTACGGATCTCACCATAAACACGTGACATTGATCTAAGTGATAGCAATTCTTCAATTACAATTTTTCCCTCAACCACGCCTTCAACTTCGCAATTTCTGCATTTGATCTCTCCATTCACCTTACCGGATTGTCCGATAAAAACTTTACCTTTCGTATAGAGGTTTCCAATAAGTATTCCATCAAAGCGGATATTCTCATTTGAACTGAGGTTCCCTTCAATTTTAGTACCTACACCTATCAGGTTGATCTTGTTCATGTTTTCTGATTCAGCATCTTTTGCCATAACGATCAAATATTAAATTTTGCAGGTCAATAAAAATTTCATGGCACAAAGATAGAAATTATTTCCGTGGTATAGCCTTAGGATCATAAGCCCATTTTAAGTAAACGGATCCCCAGGTAAAACCTCCGCCGAAAGCTGACAGAATTACATTATCGCCTTTATGTAATTGTGATTCATATTCCCACAGGCACAAAGGAATTGTAGCTGCAGTGGTATTTCCGTACCGTTGTATATTGATCATCACCTGCTCCTTCTTAATCCCCATCCTTCTTGCAACAGCTTCAATGATGCGCATATTGGCCTGATGCGGTACGAGCCATTTGAGCTCATCCGGCTTCACTTTGTTTCGGTGCATGATGGCAACACTTACATCAGCCATTTTTGAAACAGCCACCTTGAAAACAGCCTGCCCCTCCTGGAATACAAAGTGTTCACGGTTATCAACCGTTTCATGAGAGGCGGGCCGCAATGAGCCGCCAGCCTTCATATGCAGGTTTTTATATCCGCTTCCATCCACCTCAAGAATATTGTCGATTAGTCCAAGTCCCTCCTCCACAGGTTCAAGCAGAACCGCACCGGCGGCATCGCCAAATAACGGGCAAGTAGTGCGATCAGAATAATCTGTAATTGATGACATCATATCGGTACCAACGACGATAACTTTTTTATGGGCTCCACTTTGAATAAACTGCTGTGCGGTTACCAGGGCAAACAGAAATCCGGAACAGGCAGCAGATAGATCGTATCCCCAGGCATTTTTCAGTCCGGCTTTATGACAGATCATGGTTGAAACTGCCGGAAAAATCATGTCGGGTGTGATTGTTGCTGTGATGACCAGCTCTACCTCTTCTGGTTTGGTACCTGTTTTTTCCAGCAATCCTTTCACCGCAGCAGTTGCCATGTCTGATGTTGCTTTTCCTCCTTTGAGGATTCGTCTTTCGCTGATACCGATACGCTGCATGATCCACTCATCGGTGGTATCAACCATTTTACTCAGTTCATCGTTTGTCAGTCTGTATTCCGGGACCCATCCCTGAATACCGGTAATGCCTGCTGCGATCATAATCTCAATTATTCAATGTTTCTCTAATGTTGTCAATCAAACCTGACGCGATTACATGGTTTGTCTGAACGATCATATTCTTAACGGCCTTCGCATTGGAAATTCCGTGGCCTATAACCAACGGATTTTGCACTCCAAGAACCGGTGTTCCTCCAAAATTTTCAAAATTAAACATTTCAAAGTACCCGTTGCATACTTTCCTTGCAGAGACTAACCTGTAAAAGGCTTCGGCCTCTTTTAAAACTATATTGCCAACAAAACCGTCACACACAACCACATCGGCCCTGTCCTCAACGAAAAGTGAATTGGCCTCAATATTTCCTGTAAAGCTAAAATCATTGTTTCCGGACATGAGCTGGTAGGTGCTTTTTACCACCAGGTTTCCCTTTTCCTCCTCCTCACCAATATTGAGAAGAGCCACGCGTGGCTGATCAATCTTATGAACAAATCGGGAATACAAACTTCCAAGAATCCCGTACTGATACAGCACATCCGGTCTTGCATCAGGGTTCAGTCCCACATCAAGAATGAGGGCATCCGGTCCTTCAAGGTTGGGAATAACGGCAGATATTGCCGGCCGAATCACGCCAGGAATCGGCATGGTGATCTGCATGGCACCAACGAGCATTGCTCCTGTGTTACCCGCGCTGCAAAAACCATCCAGCTCTTTTTTTCGAAGTAACCGCTGTCCCATGAAAATACTGGCGTTCGGCTTTTCTGTAAAGGCTTTTAACGGATGTTCGGCTGCCTCAAGGTATTGCTCTGTATGTATGATCTCGAACGGGGAGATGTCCAGGTCTTTCTCACGGGCATATGTAGTGATGATTTCCCTGTTCCCGATGAAGACAATCTCAGAACCCGGGGCCAGCTCCTGGTTTGCAAGCAGACTGCCTTCAATAGGAGCACCAGGGGAGAAATCCCCGCCCATCATATCTATGCCAATACGCATAATGCGTTAAAAGGAATCTATGAGTGTGATTTAAGCCAGTTCGGCCTCATTATCAATCACCAGTTTGCCTTTGTAATACAGGTTTCCATCAACGTAATAAGCACGATGACGCTCATGCACCGTACCTGTGGTTGAGCAGGTTGATAGTGTTGGAGTTTCTGCCTTATAATGTGTCCGCCTCTTATCTCTTCTCTGTTTCGATGTTTTTCTTTTAGGATGTGCCATGCCTTTTAGTTTTTATCTATTAATTTTTTTAATTCATCCCAACGGGGATCACTGCTTTCAATCTTTTTGTTCACTAAATGTCTTTCCAGCTTTTCGATCATCTCCTGGTTGCAACCATTTTTCCCGTTTGTACCTCCGGGATGTACCCGCTTTACGGGAATTGAAAGTACCAGGTACTCATAAAAATAACTTCCCAGGTCTATCTGGTTCTCCTCCCTTGTTACCACCACAATATTATCATCCAGCTCCTGATTCTCACTTCCATATTTCACATAAAGCCTCTGCTCAGAATGAACCGGAAGGGTAAACATCTCCAGGCACCTGTCACAGGAAACAGATAACCCTCCATCCATATGACAATCGATGGTGATACCGTCGGAACGTTTCTTAATGTGCACCAAGACATTGATCTTTCCACCTTTCCATTCACTGTTCCTGTATAACTGAAAGAACGAATCTTCTAAAAAAAATTCAAACGTTTCCGTATCCTCTTTCAGCTCAGAAAATCGAACCACATATTCACTGCTCTTCTTCACGCTACGTCGAATTTCGGGATGCAAAAGTAAAAAAACTTATGAATTAAAAAAAATCCTCTTAAAGGTTATATACTTTAAGGATTGTGAGGAATTTGAAGAAATACTTTCGAAATAACAGCTAATTGATCAAATCGTCAATTGTATCAATGAGGGAATCGATAAAATAATCGTCCTTAGTTAAAAAACGTTTTGCTCCTTTTTTAATGAACCTGTGATACAAATCATCCGTTCCGAACCCGGTAAGTATGATAACCGGAATTTTACCATCATAATCCATTATTTTTTCAAGGGTTTCAATTCCGTTCATTTTCTTTTCACCGGCACCGGCAAGCTGATGGTCGAGCACAACAAGGTCCGGCTTCATGTGAAGCGACTGCACACATGCTTCACCTGATTCAAAAGATTTAACATCATATTGCTGCCGGTTCTGAAAGGTATATTCCAACAGGTTGATTATCATTCTGTCATCATCAACGAAAAAAATCAGTTTACTCATAATGCACGCTTGAGTTTTACATAAAATCACCCCCCCTTTGTCAACCTTGAAACTGTAATTTGTAAAAGTAACATTTTTTTTAAAACAGGGCTGTAACTATACTTTTAAATATTCACCTATGATTATGAGCGTGATTGATGGAAAACCGTTGCAATACAAACTAATTTTACAGGAAAAAATATAATCAGAAACAGTATCTTTAAACCGGAAAAATGAAAATCTAAAGGCGGACCTGCGACCGCCATAATTTTCAGATAATAGACGTTGCCTGCTGCGACCTGATAAAATGAAAGATGGATAATAATGTAACTGACCTGGTAATATTTAACATGCAACCGGTTAAAGCAGGTGACTATGATCCGGGAACATCGGTGGCATTAATTTACGAGGTAATCCGGATGATCGACGGCCGGTTTTTGTTCCTCGATGACCACCTGGAGAGGTTAAGGAACTCTTGTACCTCCTCTGGCATTCAATGTCCCGGGCAACAAATTCTTATTGATCATTTAATGATGCTGGTCTCACGCACATCTGTCAGAAATGGCAACATCAGGCTCGTGGTTTCTGAAGAGGGGAAAAAAACGAATGTAGCAGCTTTCATGGTTCCGCATTTCTATCCTTCAGAAGATGATTACACCCATGGGGTCATAACAAAAACATATTCCTTCGAGAGACCTGATCCGACTGTTAAAAGATGGAATGAGCAGTTCAGAAAAAATGTTGGCACCTTTATACAGAAGGAGGGAATTTATGAGGCACTGCTGGTAAACCATGAAGGATTGATTACCGAAGGAAGCCGATCCAATCTTTTTTTTATCGATCAATTTTCTGTTATATATACC